>CAZTHD010000267.1:0-2866 GCA_964613315.1 uncultured Oscillospiraceae bacterium
AGCGGGAGCAGGAGATATTAGAATATGAGATTCGTTATACAAAGGGTGCAGCATGCATCTGTGACCATAGATGGGAAAAAGATATCGGAGATAGGAAAGGGCTTTTTGGTCCTTGCAGGAGTCTCCCATTCAGACAGCAGGGAAACTGCGGACAGGATGGTGAAGAAGATGCAGGGACTTCGTATCTTTGAAGATGAAAACGGAAAGACTAATCTGTCCCTTGCAGACGTGGGAGGGGAGATACTTTTAGTATCCCAGTTCACACTTTACGCCGACTGCAAGAGGGGCAACAGACCCGGATTCACCGATGCGGCAGCTCCCGAGGCGGCAAACGAAATGTACGAATATATCGTTTCGGAGACTAAAAAGTACGTTCCATCTGTAAAGACGGGCATATTCGGGGCGGATATGAAGGTCGAACTGCTCAATGACGGTCCCTTCACCATAGTCCTCGATTCGGATAGATTGTAAAGGAGAACAAATATGACGATCAAAGAAGCAATAGCGGCGCGGCATTCGGTGCGCGCATATACGGAAGAAAGGATACCTGAAGATATAAGGAAGAAGCTGGGCCTCAATACCTGCTGGGCTGCTCTCACCTTCAACAAGAAGAAGGTAAAGGAGCTCATAGCTCCGGGCGAAAGCCTCTGCATGGTCATTGCTCTTGGCTATGGACAGAGCCAGGGACATCCTCATAAGGGAAAGAGCTACGAAGACGTATGCGGTGAAAAGGATGCTCCTGATTGGTTCAAAGAGGGTGTCGAAGCAGCTCTTCTTGCGCCTACGGCAGTCAACCAGCAAAAGTTTCGTTTCTCCCTCGACGGAGACAAGGCAAAGCTTAAGGCAAAAGGCCTTGGCAGCTGCCTTGAAACGGACCTTGGAATAGTGAAGTATCATTTTGAAGCGGTCTCCGGCCACGAGGCGGAAGTATAAAGGCGGATTTAGATGAAGGTATATGAGCTTGGCGATCCGGCAGCTGAAAAGGTGCTGGTGCAGATGATAGACGATCACGATATGGGATATCTGGAAGATGAATTCTTAGAGATAGCGTCATCTTGCTCTCATCCTTTGAGGATGATCGCCGTCAAGGTAAACGACTGGAACAGGGACCTTTCTCCCTGGGAGGCTCCCGCAGTGTTCGGCAACGAAAACTTTGGAAACGGAGCGGGAAACACGCTCAAAGAGCTTCTTGAGCTTTGCAGGGACGAAGGCAAAGTTTACTATATAGGGGGCTATTCCCTTTCAGCTCTCTTTGCGCTGTGGGCTGTTTGCAGTACCGGCCGTTTCAAAGGAGCTGCAGCAGCTTCTCCCTCCATGTGGTTCCCCGGCTTTACAGAATATATGAAAGAGGCAAAGATAGGATGCAAAGATATATATCTGAGCCTTGGGGATAAAGAGGAAAAGACCAGAAATCCGGTGATGGCTACAGTGGGAGATAAGATAAGGGAAGCCCGGGAAATACTCCTTTCAAAGGATATCAACTGCATCCTTGAGTGGAACAAGGGCAATCATTTCAAAGATGCGGGACACAGGACCGCAAAAGCCTTTATCTGGCTGCTTGAGCAGCACTAAGTATGTAAAAAAGATGAGTGAACTGAATTTCAAATATGTGCGCATCCAGGGTAAAGCGCTTGCCCGCAACACCATGCACGCCAAGGGCATTTTCAGCCTTTGCTGGCAGCTTATCCAGGAAAAGCGAATGGATGAGGAGGACGAAGGACTTTACAGGGAGATAGACGGCTGGTTTGCAGAAAACCTGCCATGGCCTCCTCCATGCAAAAGGCAGGAACCGGTCATTTGCTGGTTCAAGACCGAGAACTCCGTGGAGATGATGAAGATGATAAGGCCGGCCCTTTGGCTCCTGGAAAGATACGAGGTCCCGTACTACCTCGTATATACCAATACTCCCGGAGAGATAGTATATGAAGATAAATATCAGGTAGCGACCAAAACTGACGGGATCCTGCAGATAGATGAAGTCCAGGAGTCATGGTCTCCGGATTAAAAACAAAGAACAGATATATATGAAGGAGGAATCGAAATGGCAAAAGTGTTGATCATCAACGGTAGTCCGAGAGAGGATCAGTGCATAGGTACTGCGATCGCGGAGATGCTCCCCGTATTCAAAGAAGAGGGCATAGAAACAGAAGTTATAAACATCGGGAAAAAGCCTATAAGGGGATGCATAGCCTGTCAGAGCTGTTCAAAAACGGGCAAGTGCGTCTTCGATGACGATCCGGTGAACGAAACTGCAGAAAAGTTCAAGGAAGCCGACGGACTTATCATAGGAAGTCCTGTGTATTTCTCTTCTCCTAACGGTTCTTTGATATCATTCCTTGACAGGCTTTTCTACAGCACGAACTTTTCAAAGCATATGAAAGTCGGGGCTGCTATAGCCAGCGCAAGAAGAGGCGGCACCACTGCGACCTTCGACGTGCTGAACAAATACTTCACCATAAGCGGCATGCCTGTCGCGTCGAGCACCTACTGGAACAACATTCACGGCTTTACGGCAGAGGATGTGAAGAAAGATCTTGAAGGACTTCAGGTCATGAGGAACCTGGCGAGAAATATGTCGTTCATGATAAAGGCAATAGCGGATGCAAAGGAGAAATACGGCCTTCCCAAGGTCGAGAGAGGAGCTTTCACAAGCTTCCCGGACGGGAAATAAAGTAATGAAAGAATACAAAGCATATATATTCGATCTTGACGGAACGCTGCTCGATACCCTGGAGGATCTGGCTGATGCCGTCAACTACGCTATGAGAAAAAACGGATTTCCGGAAAGGTCTCTTTCAGAGGTCAGGAGTTTCGTCGGGGACGGCATGAGGCTCCTTGTGAAGAGGTCTTCGCCTGAAGGGATAGA
>CAZTHD010000268.1:0-666 GCA_964613315.1 uncultured Oscillospiraceae bacterium
CTCTTGGATAATATTATCACAGTCGACTATTGCATCGGCGTCTCTGCAGGCGCCGCTAATTGTTGTTCCTACGTTTCCGGACAAAGGGGACGTAACTACGACTTCTATACAAAGTTCAACCTCTCATCCAGAGCCATAGGAAGAAAAGCCTGGGTAAAGACAGGAGGCTCTTTGATAGATCTGGACTATATCTACGGTACCTTGAGCAACAGGGGCGGCGAAAAGCCTCTCGACTATGATGCGATGATAGCATCGCCAACAAGGCTTGTAGTCGTGACAACAGATGTTGAGACAGGAAAACCCGTATATTTCGAAAAGACGGAAATGAAGCAGGATGACTACGGCATTATCTGCGCCTCATCCTGCACACCGGCGGCCTGCAAACCCTACAGCTACAAGGGGAAGCTCTACTACGACGGATATGTCTCAGATCCTATTCCCGTGGAGAAGGCTCTTTCAGACGGATGCGACAAGGTAATAGTTCTCCTGACCCTGCCAAAGGACCACATGAGAAGCAGCAAATCCTTTGAGAAGCAAGCTTCAAGGATCGCAAAAAAATATCCCGCAGCAGCGGAGACCCTTTCAAAGGGCGCTGAAGTATACAACAGAGAGCTTCAGATCTGCCTGGACCTTGAAAAGGAGGGAAAAGCTCTCATACTTTGCCCT
>CAZTHD010000268.1:705-2864 GCA_964613315.1 uncultured Oscillospiraceae bacterium
ATGAATAGCGCAGCCTACAAGATAATAAAGGGAGCTGTATGGCTCTTTACGACAAAGTTCAAGATCTCCGGAGAGGAAAACCTCCCGGAGGAGCCTTGTATTATCGTAGGCAACCACTGCCACATGTACGGGCCCATATCCGCCGAGCTCTATACGCCGGGAGATCACTACACCTGGTGCGTAGCCGACATGATGGACAGAAAAACTGTTCCCGAATATGCCTTTAACGATTTCTGGTCCAACAAACCGAAGCGCTCAAGATGGTTTTACCGCATCTTGAGCCATGTCATCGCTCCCCTGTCAGAGCTTATATTCACCAACGCCAATACTGTGGGAGTATACAGGGATATGCGCGTCATCAGGACTTTTAAAGAGACCGTCTCAAAGATGACAGAAGGTGCAAATATGGTCATCTTCCCCGAAAGCTATGAGCCGAGAAACAATATAGTTTATGAATTCCAGGACAGGTTCGTCGATGTGGCTCATATGTACTACAAAAAGACAGGAAAAAATGTATCTTTTGTTCCCATGTATCTTGCGCCGAAGCTTAAGACCATATATTATGGGAAGCCTATAGAGTATGATGCTTTAAACGATGCTGCCATTGAAAGAACGCGGATAACAGAGTATCTTATGAATACCATAACCGATATGGCGACAGCCCTTCCGAAGCACACAGTCATACCCTATCCCAACGTTGCAAAGAAAGAATACAAGAAAAATATCCCTTTAGAGAATTATTATGTTTAAAAAACCAATTTACGATTACAGAGGACTGTCGATCCACAACTTGAGCGATCCGAGGTTTTCACATCTCAAACTGCTGGGCGGGTGGATCTTTTATTTTGCCATGTACTTTCTCACGGAGAACCTCATCCCTTTTGAGAAATGCCACATAGTACATTCCCGCCTTGATGACATGATCCCCTTCAACGAGTACTTCGCCATATTCTATGTGTTCTGGTATGTACTTGTATTCGGGACCCTGCTCTATACTCTGCTTTACAATGTACCCAATTTCAAAAAGGTACAGACCTTTATCATAATAACCCAGGTGGTGGCTATGGCCTGCTATATCATTTGGCCGACCATGCAAGATCTCAGACCGGAAGTATTCCCGAGAGACAACTTCCTCACAGACGTGATGAAGTTCATATACGGCTTCGATACTCCCACAGGCGTTAGCCCCTCCCTTCACGTGGCCTATTCTCTTGGCATACTCTCCGTGGGGCTCAAGGATAAGGACCTTTCAGGTTTTCTCAAAGTGCTCCTCACATTCCTGGTCATCATGATCTGCCTTGCGACATGCTTTGTAAAGCAGCATTCCATCATAGATGTCTTCACAGCCATTCCCGTAGGCATTCTGGCTGAAGCCATAGTTTACGGAAAGGACTATTGGCTGCCCAAGTTCAAAAAGAGCAAAGCCTAAAGGCTCTGCTCTTTGATCTTTGACATGCACCACAGAAAAGCTGCAGCGCTTCTTTGCCGCGTGTCTTTGAAATGGCCGCCGCTGTTCCACTCAAGGATGCAGTCAGCGCCTCTTTCTTCTAACAATTCATATTGAGATCTGATGCAGTCTCCCACCCGGGACATGACTGCATTTTTTGTTTTTTCTTCCTTGTTCCCAAGGCTCAAATATATGTGCTTTGCCAGGACTTCTCTTTCCTTTAAAAACTCCATCCACCCAGGGAACCAAACGGAAGGCGATGCGGAAGCTATGGCTGAAAAGGCATCTGTCTCGCAGGCGCACCAAAGGGAAAAGAGGCCTGCCAGGCACTGAAGGTGGACGTGATAGATACAACAGGCGCGGGGGACGCCTTCTTTGCGGGGGTGTGCGCGGGGCTCACTTACGGAAAGAATCTTGAAAAGGCCTGCAATATAGGGACAAGGCTGTCCGCCTCCGTGATCCAGACCACGGAAAACGTTTGCCCAAGATTCCTGCCTGAGGAATTCGAACTGGAAATCTAAATGTAAGCAACATAAGTGATCATACTATTGTTTTTTCTTTATGAGGCTTTTTATCGTATATATGCCCATGGCTATAGATACAACGAACCCTATTATAGCTATTATCGGCATGCCGCTGTACTGAGGCTCGATATCAGTCGTGCACAAGGTGCAGGAACCTGCAAATATTACGCATGCAAAGATTGCTATTA
>CAZTHD010000269.1:0-2855 GCA_964613315.1 uncultured Oscillospiraceae bacterium
AGAATCTGTGCAAAGAAATAGGCATAGACTTCAAGTACGTCGATATACATGAAAGATTCGAAGAAATCATAATCAAGCCCTTCTGCAAAGAATATGAAAACGGAAGGACTCCGATGCCCTGCATGGTATGCAATCCGTATATCAAATGGAGAGTATTAAAAGAATATGCTGATGAGATAGGGGCATATTATCTTTCTTCCGGTCATTATGGACGTATAGAAGAAAAAGACGGAGTATATTACGTAAGAAGATCTCCTAATCAGAAAAAAGACCAGTCATATATGCTTGCAAGACTCGGGCAGGACATACTCTCCAGGATCATATTTCCTCTTTCGGAGTTTACAGATAAAAAAGACGTTAAAGCTTATGTAGAAGACCATGGCATATCGATCCCCGAAACCCTTGGTGAGAGCCAGGATATTTGCTTCATTTCAGGCGATTACAGAGATTTTCTGGCTCAAAGGGATATCCTGTCCAAAGAAGGCAATTTCATCGGCGAAAACGGCGAAATACTTGGAAAACACACAGGACATACAGGTTTCACCATCGGCCAGGGAAAGGGCTTCGGAATGGGATTCAACAAAAAAGTCTACGTCAAGAAGATAGATCCCGAATCCGGGGATATATATCTTTGCGAAGATAAAGATCTATATTCTAAACTCATAGGTATCAAAATATGCAATTTTGCAAAATACGGAGAAATAGACTATATCCCGGAAGAGTATCTCGGTCAGACCTTTGAAGTAAAGATAAGATATGCCGCTAAACCGGCCCTTGCCGAACTAACAGAAAGCGCTAATAAAGGTATGGCAGTCTTGAGCTTTGAGGATGCGCAAAGAGGCCCGACTCCCGGGCAGTATGCCGTACTTTACAAAGACGATCTCGTCATAGGCTGCGGAATTATATATTGATTTCGTTTACAACGCAGCTCTTTGGGAGTAGAATATATAAGTTATTTATTTCAATAATTTAAGGTGGAATTGTATGCAATACAAAGGTGTTAATGAATTAAGAGAAATGTTCCTGTCCTTCTGGGAAAGCAAAGGCTGCCTCAGACATGACAGTTATTCGCTCGTTCCTCAGAACGATAAGAGCCTTCTGCTCATAGCTGCAGGCATGGCTCCTTTAAAGCCATATTTCACTGGCGCTGAGGAACCCCCGAGACACAAGATGACTACTTGCCAGAAGTGTATCAGGACCAATGATATAGACAACGTAGGACATACGGCAAGACACGGTACGTTCTTCGAAATGCTTGGAAATTTCAGTTTCGGAGACTATTTCAAGAGAGAATCTCTTACCTGGGGCTGGGAATTCATCACTTCCAAGGACTGGCTCGATATTCCTGTAGAAAAAGTATGGGCAACTATATATCTTGACGATGATGAGTCTTATGATATCTGGACTAAAGAAATAGGCATAGATCCTTCTCACGTCGTAAGACTCGGAAAAGACGATAATTTCTGGGAAATAGGAACAGGTCCCTGCGGACCCTGTTCCGAGATATACTTTGACAGAGGACCGGAATACGGATGCGGAAAACCGGACTGCAAACCCGGCTGCGACTGCGACAGATATATGGAATTCTGGAACCACGTATTCTCACAGTACGACAGACAGGAAGACGGAAGCTATCTTGAGCTCGCAAAGAAAAACATAGATACAGGTATGGGTCTTGAGAGGATCGCATGCATAATGCAGGGCACCGACAGTATCTACAACATCGATACGATGCACGATATACTTCAGGAAGTATGCAGGATAGCAGGTATCGAGTACAAAGACGGAGCAGCAAAAGAAGACGTATCCATCAGGATTATAACAGACCATATAAGAGCAGTATCATTCATGATCTCAGACGGCATACTTCCTTCAAACGAGGGCAGGGGATACATACTCAGGAGACTTTTAAGAAGAGCCGCAAGACACGGAAGGCTCCTCGGTATCAAGGGCACTTTCCTCAAAGATCTTTGCGATAAAGTCATCGAGACTTCCGGAGACGCCTATCCTGAGCTTAGAGACAGGCAAGATTACATAAAGAAAATTATTCGTATAGAAGAAGACAAGTTCGCTCAGACCATAGATCAGGGTTCAGATATCTTGAACGGATACATCGAAGATGCAAAGTCAAAAGGACTTAATATGATCTCCGGCGAAAATGCATTCAAACTTTACGATACCTATGGATTTCCCATCGAACTCACCAAAGAGATCTGCGAAGATCTTGGATTCGAAGTCGATGAAGAAGGATTCAAAGCATCGATGGATGCTCAGAAAGCACAGGCAAGAGCAGCCCGCAAAGATGAAGACAGTCAAGGATGGCTCGACGAATCCGTGATGTTCAAGGAATTCGCTGAGACGGATTTCGCAGGATATGAAAGCCTTGCAGTCGAGACTAAAATAGTCGGTATAGTAAAAGGAATGTCTGCACTTCAGTCAGCTTCCGAAGGAGAAGAAGTCAAACTCGTACTCGAAACCACTCCTTTCTACGGAGAAAGCGGTGGACAGGTTGGCGATATAGGCGTAATCGAAAGCGACGGATTCACTGCCGTAGTGACCAATACCACAAAGGTAAACGGAGTTTACGTGCATCACGTACTTATCACTTCCGGAGAAGCAACTGTCGGCGATACTGTGGAAGCTTGCGTCGATGCAAAGAGAAGACACGCAATAGCAAGAAACCATACGGCAACACATCTGCTTCAAAAAGCTCTCAAGATGGTGCTCGGAGATCACATCGAGCAGGCTGGCTCCCTCGTATCTCCTGAAGGATTGAGATTCGACTTCACACACTTCGAAGCGATCTCTAAAGAAGATCTCGCTAAAGTCGAAGATATAGTAAACGAAGAGATACT
>CAZTHD010000270.1:0-2830 GCA_964613315.1 uncultured Oscillospiraceae bacterium
CCCATACCATGTCCGGACCAAATACCGACGGTACAGCCACATTCAGCAACTACTTTTTCAACTGCTGCAGCGACATCAGAAATGGTCTTTCCTGGTCTAAATTCTTTAACGGCTGCGGCTTCGGCTTTTTTGATAACAGCAAGTATCTCCTGTGCTTCTGGCTCAGCATCGTGTTTCATAAAGATCGGACGTACCAACTGTGTCCAGTAAAGGTTTTCTCCGCCAACTTCAGCTGAATATATGAACATTCCATCCTCTTTAACTGTTACTCTTGTGGGTCTGGTGATAAAGGTATGTGGCTTTAGTGTTCTGGTAAGAACGAGCATATCTTGGGCACCATGAGCTCTGAGAAAACCTTCTGCCCCACCGATCAACTCATTTTCACTTACTCCCGGAGCAATATGCCTAACGATCCACTCAAACGATGCTGCAGCTACTTTTCCCGTTTCACGGATACACTCTAACTCATACTCTGATTTACAAGCACGTTTAAATGTAAATTCATATGTAACATCAACATATTCGCATTCGATATTTTCGAGCTGTCTGTTAAGCTTTACAGACACTTCATCGGGTTCATATCGTCCAATACGTGGTTTTGCCTTTCCTAAAGCTTTTATCATTTTGTCTATTATTTCTACTCCGCCGCAAAGTACATGATCCTCAGGAAGCCATGTCACCATTTGAGCGTTATACTGTTGTCCTACAGTCGGAACCACAAGAACAGGCATTTCTCCTTTCTGCTTAAAGATATATGCACTTCTTGTAATAAGTGTATAGCCTGTCATGTACTTAACAGGTACTTGTTTTGTTTGTGCTGATGTTGAAATGAAAAACACCGCATCAAGATCATTCTCGTCAATAAGTTCATCGATAATGTTCATTCTTCTTTCGTATTCTTTGATCAAGATCTCATCCATTGTCTGCCATCCTTTCTTAATGATCCATAATGCATAGGATATGTATTATAGGGATATTATCCTTTATACAATATAATATAACTGTAATTACTGATTCTAGTCAATATGCCTTTGTTACTTTTGTATTTTCGACTAATATAAATCAACATTCATCTTATACATAAAACCTCTGATAAATATATACCAAATAAATCATCATTTTTTAGACAAATGTAAAAGTAAACGAAATTAATACGTTAAATTGATCATGTTATCGAACATTTATTGTCAAAACATTCCACACTTTTACATCTTTATGTAGTAATAACAATAATACTATGATATAATCGGCGCAATTTGTAGTATTTTTAGTTATTAAAGAAAGGACTTATTTCCGGCAATTACTACCGGATGAGATATATGAGTGAGATAACAGCAAAAACCCCTTGGCAGAACAGCACAGAAGGGATTCCCATGCATCTGGACTATTTCAAAGGGTCCATGTATGAAGCAGTAGAGAAAGTCGCAAAGGTTTTCCCAAGAAATGTTGCAATGGACTTTATGGGAAAGTCAGTAACATATACCGAACTTATCAACAACATAAACAACTGTGCAAGATCGCTTAAAACTCTTGGAGTCCGAGAAGGTGACATCGTAACTATCGCTATGCCGAATTGTCCCCAAGCTATCTATATGTTCTATGCCGTCAATGTTATCGGCGCAATAGCGAATATGGTCCATCCTCTCTCGGCAGAGAAAGAGATAGAATTTTTCCTCAACGAAGCAGGAAGTACTGTGGCAATCACCCTTGACCAATTCTATAACAAATTTGAAAATATCAGAGATAACACAAAACTAGTTAATATAATAATTGCAAGTATCAAAGATGAACTCGCTCCCCATATCAGAACGGGATATATGCTAACAGAAGGAAGAAAAATCGCAAAGATCCCTTATGATGCACCAGTTATACATTGGAAAGATTTCATTAAACTCGGTAGATTTTGTTCATACAATTATAAAGTGAAAAGATCTGCTGAAGATCCGGCTGTTATACTCTATTCAGGTGGGACAACTGGAACGACCAAAGGTATCGTACTCACAAATAATAATTTTAACTCCGCTGGCCAGCAGATCATTGCAACCAATCCTATGTTTAGGCCTGGAGATAAGATGCTCGCAGCAATGCCCATATTCCACGGATTCGGGCTCAATGTCTGCATCCATTCAATGCTTTCCCAGGGCGGAAGGAGCATACTTGTCCCAAGATTTACCGCCAAATCATTTGCTAAACTGATAGTTAAATACAGAATAAATTTCATCGCAGGCGTCCCAACGCTTTATGAAGCTATTTTAAGTATAGATGCACTTAAAAAAGCAAATCTCAGCTGCCTTAAAGGTATATTCTCCGGAGGAGATACTCTTTCCCCGGATCTAAAAAAAAGGTTTGATACATTCCTCGAAGATCACCAATGTGCCGTGCATATAAGAGAGGGATATGGAGCAACTGAAAGCGTATCTGCATGCTGCCTTACACCACCTCATAAGCATAAAGTAGGTAGTATAGGAATCCCCTTCCCTGATACGTATTTTAAGATCGTCAAACCATCCACAGACGAAGAACTTCCATATGGTGAAGAGGGAGAAATTCTGATTGCCGGGCCGACAGTTATGAAAGAATACCTTAATAAACCAGCTGAAACGGCAAATACTCTGAGAACACATAAGGACGGTCTTACCTGGCTTTATACAGGAGATCTCGGTGTAATGGATAATGATGGCTTCGTATATTTCAGGGGCAGAGCCAAGAGAATGATCGTAAGTTCCGGTTATAACGTATATCCCGCTCAAATAGAAGGCATTCTTGACTCCCATGAGCTCATTCAAAGAAGCTGTGTTATTGGAGTCCCTGATCCATATAAAATGCAAAG
>CAZTHD010000271.1:0-2818 GCA_964613315.1 uncultured Oscillospiraceae bacterium
CGATGTATTACAGAACCGTTTCCATCGATTTCGACATACGTATCATAAAAATCCGACAGCGAGCAGACCCGATCCCATTTATATCCTGTCTTTTTTTCCGCTTTTTTTACTATTTTCTTGACCCATTCTTCTCCCCCAAGGGATTTCTCAAGATCTGCAAAATGCACCATAGGATATTCTTCTGCATACCCTTCAACGGGATATCCTTCTGCCGGTCCCCAGCGATCATATTCTGAGCGTATTATCACATATGGTGCCAGATCTACAACTTTGTGAGATGATCCACATGAAGTAAGAGTCGCTACCGATACGATCAAAATAAAAGCAATCATCAAAATGTTGACGACCTTATTTTTCATCAGACTTCTCCTCCTCTTCTTCTATAATAGGCATTCCAAGAGAAAACTGCCCCTTGTGTGATCTATGACTGAAATAAAGGATCAAATACTCTGTTATCGAGCGTCCATCTATCCCGGCTACAAATACAAATGCAATAATAAGCGCTACCACAAATGAAACAACTATGGCAATCTTTTTAGGTAAGAAGAACAGTATTGCTCTTAGAAGGAAGAACACCAAAAGGAATGCTGTTACTGCTTCTATTGCATTTCTTGTCTTTATACGGCCCCCAAAAAGACCGTTTCCTATGTCGATGTTTGGATAGATCTTGTATGCAAAAATCCTTTTCATCCTTTAGTCACCTCTCTTAATATAGTTTTATGATCTCTGATTCATCTCTTACAACGTATGGCAGTGGGTCTGTCCAGTACGGGATCCCGGGGTCCCATAGCATAAAGTGCACGTGCGCGCCTGTTGTCCATTCGCCGGTATTTCCTGAAAGCGCAACGACTTCCCCTCTTTCCACCTTTTGTCCAACCTGTGCTATAAACGATGACAAGTGCATATACTGACATGCCCATCCGTTATCAAGCTGTATATATAGGTAGTTGCCGCCGGCACGGTCATATCCTGTATAGAGAACTGTACCAGCTTCCGGTGATACGACCTGTGTTCCGATAGGACAGCTTATATCTATCGCTGTATGAAACCCTGCGTACTGGCCCGATCTGTATCCGAAAGGACATGTAACATATCTGCTGGCTGGGACCGGCCATTCAAACGCTCCTGAAAAAGCAGAATTTATGATCACGCCGCTTCCCAAGGTCGTGTTATATAGAAGTGACGAAGTCACCTTTGTCATCTGATTGACGGCCTCAAGGTTTGTAATGTAGTTTGTTCCGACCGGAACCATCTTTGCATCTTTTTCATCACTTTCCTTTTCCCATCTGCAGGAATTTACATATATATCATTTAGGTCCAGGCCGAAAGCGTCGATAGCAACTGAGTAGAAATTGCGCTCTTTTATGACTGGTTTGCAGTAATACGTGATTACTTCTACCTCTTTTCTTACGGTATAATATCTATCCCGTGCTTCGTCATAGACCTCTTCATATTCTATTATTGTTTCTTTATGTTCGTATTTGTACAGACTGCCGTCTGCATTTCTGTCGTAGTCAAGAGAGTAAAATTGACCGCCGTAGTTTTTCAACTTTTTTTCAAGAGTCTGTTTATAATCAATTCCATCATCGTTAAATACAAGACCCTTAACTTCATCACCCCTGCTGTTATAAAAAACAGATGTTTTATATATTTCCGGATGATATATCATTCTTCCCGTGAGAGGATCATATTCCGGATCTACCGGAACATTTTCTCTTGTAAGTTCGCCGTTACCTATAGAAACCGAAAATGCAGATAAGACTTTGAGCTCTGATCCAGACTGGATAACTGTGACTGACGAAAATTGTGATTCAATTCTTTCGATCTTTGCAATCTCACCTATATTCAGAGCATATGCGACGCTGCTTTCATATGATGGCCACATATCCTCACTTCCAAGAAAGTAGAATATCGCATCGCTGGATGCGTATCTTCCGAGCCTTTTTTCTGTAGAGTCATCAGGAATGTTAGATCCTTTGAGCACTGTTATCGTGCGGCCGTCTTTATCGGTTATCTTAAATCTGCCGCCTTCAGGTCCAAAATACGATGGCATTGCTGCGACATAATCTATGGTATTTCCGGTATCAAAGATATAAAGGCCTCTTGCGGTCACTTTGAACTTGTTTGGAACATTCTTTATATCTGTATGTACAGGATAGTCTTTTTCATATACGGCATACATTCCCTGCTTTTGAAATGCTGTTGCGTCCTGGATCTTTATCTCTTCGATGACCTTATCTGTATTTTGCGAAGGACTTGATTCGTAAGAGATAACAGATGTTGTTCTAAGAAATGACTTTGACAGGTCATAATCAAGATCATTAATCCGGCACAGCGCTTCAAGTTCTGCTATGCACTTTCTATAGTCTTCATCTTGTCTTGCTCTTATGACTGCAGTAAGCTGCGTAACATTGTCTATAGAAGATTGCTTGTCAGTTATAAATCCAGGCTGCTTTTCTATAAGCACCCCTGTCGGCATGATAGGGACTGAACCGCCCAAGGCACTGTTTGCTGTGTTTATCACTATAGTGGCAAGTACCGCAAGAGCTATGAATCCTCCTAGTATAAGCAGGTACTTTCGAGGGATAAATGTCTTTATAAGATTCCCGGTACCGCGAATGGCTGCGGACAGAAATCCTGTCGCGGTTTGTTCGCCTTCTTTAAGCGAATCTGTCATATCGTCTTTCATACTTATCCCTCCTTTCTTAATGATGTATATATAGATAAGAAGAAAACCATCTTATCTATATATTTAAAGTTTGCTTTATCTTGTGATCAGTTGGCCCCGGACCTCTTACCGGAGGCGCTCCTATTTGAG
>CAZTHD010000272.1:0-2803 GCA_964613315.1 uncultured Oscillospiraceae bacterium
TCGGAAGTCCTCGCGAAGATGGGAGATAAGCTTGCAGCAAAGCAGATAGCCCTGGAATGCTGCGTTCCTACGGTCCCCGGCACAGAAAAGCCCTTAAGATCTGCAGACGAAGCAGTAGAGCTTGCAAGGCTTTATAAGTTCCCGGTCATCTTAAAAGCTGCGGCCGGAGGCGGCGGCAGAGGTATGAGAAGATGCGACTCCGAAGAAGAGCTTCGCCAGAACTTCGTCCTCGTAAAAGACGAGGCAAAGAAGGCCTTCGGAAACGACGACATCTTCATGGAGAAATTCCTCGTAAATCCAAAGCACATTGAAGTCCAGATCCTTGCCGACGAGCACGGAAACGTGGTGCACCTCTTTGAGCGAGACTGTTCACTTCAGAGGAGATATCAGAAGGTCATAGAGTTCGGACCTGCTTTTTCAGTGCCCGAAGAGACTAAGAAGGCCATAAGAGCCGATGCCGTAAAGGTCTGCAAGCACATAGGATATACAAGTGCCGGTACTGTGGAATTCCTTGTGGATAACGAAGGAAACCACTATTTCATAGAGATGAATCCCCGCATTCAGGTGGAGCATACGGTCACCGAGATGATCACGGGCATAGATATAGTAAGGTCTCAGATCCTCATAGCCGAAGGCTGCTCCCTTGACGACCCGAGGATAGGTATAAAGTCTCAGGATGACGTTAAGGTCAACGGCTATGCCATCCAGTGCAGAGTCACTACTGAAGACCCGGCAAACAATTTCGCTCCCGATACGGGCAAAATCACTGCATACAGATCCACAGGCGGATTCGGCATAAGATTAGACGGTGCCACCACTGGTGCAGGTGCCGTCATTTCACCGTATTACGACTCTCTCCTTGTAAAGGTCACTGCCTGGGACAATTCCTTCGAAGGGGCTGTCAACAAGGCTTCAAGAGCCATCAGGGAGATGGAGGTAAAGGGTGTAAAGACCAATATCTCCTTCATATCCAACATACTCAAACACCCCGTGTTCAGAGCCGGCAAGTGCTATACCAAGTTCATAGACGAGACTCCGGAGCTCTTTGTCCTCGGCGAAGACTATGACAGAGTCACGAACATGCTCAAGTACATTGCGGAGATCAATGTAAGGGAGAGAGAAGGGCACAAATTCTACGACAGCCCGAGATTCGCTCCTGTCACCGGTGAGAGAAAAGAAGGATTAAAGCAGCTTCTCGACAGAGAAGGGCCTGAGGCAGTATCCAAGTGGGTGCTTGCACAGAAAAAGCTCCTCATAACCGATACCACCTTCAGAGATGCCCATCAGTCGCTGCTCTCCACAAGGTTCAGAACAAGAGATATAGCAAATAGCCTCGATGCCACAAGCGAGATACTTGCGGATGCATTCTCCCTTGAATGCTGGGGCGGAGCGACCTTTGACGTCGCATACAGGTTCCTTCATGAATCGCCCTGGGAGAGGCTCGACATCATAAGGGAGAAAGTGCCCAATATACTGCTGCAGATGCTCCTCAGGGGCGCCAATGCAGTGGGGTATACCAACTACCCGGACAACGTCATCAGGGAGTTCGTAAAAGAGTCGGCAAGATCCGGAATAGACGTATTCAGAGTATTCGACTCCCTCAACTGGATACCGGGCATGTCCGTAGCTCTCGACGAGGTCAGAAACCAGGGCAAGATAGCCCAGGCTTCCATCTGCTATACAGGCGATATACTCTCAGATAAAGAGGATAAATATACCCTCAAGTACTATGTGGACATGGCAAAGGAGCTTGAGCACATGGGCGCCAATATGATAGCCATCAAGGACATGTCAGGTCTTCTCAAGCCCTACGCTGCAAAGAAACTGGTAAAGACCCTCAAAGAAGAGATAGGGGTGCCCATCCAGCTCCATACACACGATACTTCCGGCAACCAGGTGGCGGCTCTTCTGATGGCTGCGGAAGCCGGCGTAGACGTGGTGGACTGCGCCATCTCATCAATGGCATCAACTACGAGCCAGCCTTCTCTTAACTCTCTTGTTGCAGCTCTTGAAGGAAATGAGAGAGATACGGGACTTGATCTCGACAGGCTCCAGTACCTCACGGACTACTGGGAAGACATACGCAAGAGATATGATTCCTTCGAGACAGGTCTTCAGCATCCTGCTACGGATATATACAGATATGAGATACCTGGAGGCCAGTATACAAACCTCAAGCCTCAGGTAGAGTCTCTTGGCCTTGGCAACAGGTTCGAAGAGGTAAAAGAAAACTACAAGGTAGTCAACGAGATGGTCGGAAACATAGTAAAGGTTACTCCTTCATCCAAGATGGTTGGAGACCTGGCCATATTCATGACTCAGAACGGACTTACTCCTGAAAATATATTGGAAAAGGGTGAATCCTTGGCATTCCCTGACTCATCCATATCCTATTTCTCCGGCATGATGGGGCAGCCCATGGGAGGCTTCCCGAAAGAGCTCCAGAGAGTGGTGCTCAAGGGAAAAGAGCCCATAAGCTGCAGGCCGGGAGAACTGCTTCCTCCCGTGGATTTTGATGAGATAAAGGAAAAGCTCTCGAAGATAAAGGACGGAGAGGTCAATATGCGCAACATACTCAGTTACTGCATGTATCCTGATGTATATACCGCTTATCTTAAGAAGAGACACGAGTACGAATATATCTCAAAGCTCGGAAGCCACGTCTTCTTCCACGGCCTTGCCGTAGGAGAAACCAACTACGTCACCATAAACGAAGGCAAGGTGCTGGTGGTAAGGTACCTGGGTCTTGGAGATGTAGACAAGGAAGGAAACAGGACCGTAAGCTTCGAACTCAACGGTATAA
>CAZTHD010000273.1:0-2802 GCA_964613315.1 uncultured Oscillospiraceae bacterium
GATAGCGACGGGACAATTTTGCTTAAGTGCAAAATCAAGGCAGCCTCTCAGGCTGTTTTCATCCCAGGGCGAAAGTATCATCATATTGGGCATGGATGAAAGATATGAGATATCGAAAACGCCCTGATGGGTCTCTCCATCAGATCCGGTCACTCCTGCCCTGTCTATGGCAAATACAACGGGAAGGTTTTGGAGACATACTTCTATAAGTATCTCGTCGTAAGCTCTTTGAAGGAAGGTCGAATAGATGGCGACTACGGGTCTCATGCCGTCAAGAGCAAGTCCTTCCGCAAAGGATACCGCGTGCTGCTCTGCTATACCAACGTCGAATACTCTGTCCGGGTATTTTTCCATCATCTTTGCAAGTCCTGTAGAATCGACCATCGCAGCGCTTATGGCTACCACTTTATCGTTCTTTTCAGCCTGATTGAGAAGTTCGTCTCCGAATATTTCAGACCAGCTTCTTCCTTCGGGAGCCGGATCTGCATTTGCAGTTTCCTTATCGAAAGCGGATACTCCGTGATACTTGGTCGGATTCTTTTCTGCAGGCTCAAAGCCCTTACCTTTAACGGTCAGGACGTGGAGCACTATGGGCCTTTTTGCATTTTTAGCAAATTCCAAGCCGTCCACGAGATCCGGTATGTCGTGTCCGTCTATGGGGCCGTAATATTTGAATCCAAGGTCTTCATAGACCTGCTTTGGTAGGAAGAGATACTTAAGCAAATCTCTTATCTTCTTTAATCCGTTGTAAAGCCAGGGCATCGAAGATTTTGTCTTCTTCAATATACCTTTGAATCCAAGATAGAATTTTGAAGTCCTTATCTTTTCAAGATTGCTCTTGGTCCCACCTACGCTGGAGCCTATGGACATCTGGTTGTCGTTGACTATGACTATGAGAGGCGTGTTCATATCACCGGCATGGTTCAAAGCCTCGAAGGCAACACCTCCGGTAAGAGCTCCGTCACCTATGACGGCAATACAGGAATAATCGTCACCTTTGAGGTCCCTTGCCTTTGCAAGGCCCAAAGCGACTGATACAGAAGTACTCGAATGACCGGAATCATATACGTCGTGAGATGATTCGGCTCTTTTAGGAAAGCCCGATATGCCGCCTAAATGGCGTATATCCTTCATCTCTTCCCTTCTTCCTGTGATCATCTTATGAACGTAGCATTGGTGGCCTACGTCCCAGACTATCTTATCTTTTGGGCTGTCGAATACCTTATGAAGGGCTACTGTAAGCTCTACCACTCCGAGATTCGAAGCCAGGTGACCGCCGGATACGGATACGTCATCTATGAGCTCATTTCTGAGCTCGTCAGCTATCATCTGGAGCTTATCGACAGGTGTATTTTTGATCAAACCGATGAGATCTTCTCTGTCATCGAATTTAGCCATTTATATCTCCAATCGCGCAAAGATCCTTCAATGCGCCGTTATTATCATATTTATTGAGAATGCTGCTGACACAGTTCATATATTCCCTGTATTTTTCGGCTGTCTTTTCTTTTCCGAGTATTTGGGAATAGTTGAGACAATCGTCTGTTTCGAAATCAAGATAGTCGTCGTATAGCTGGAAAGCAAGGCCGAAATACTTTCCAAGATCCAGCATATCTGAAATAGCAGCTTCCGAAGGATCTGCAAGATAGGCTCCTGCGGTGAATGCAGCTATAAAAAGGGCTGCGGTCTTGTTCCTGTGAACGTATACTAGATAATCTTCATCGGGATTGTCCCCTGCTTTTATATCGGAAACCTGGCCTCTGACCATCATATATGCAGCATTGGATATGGCATTCATGGCAATTGCTTTATTTCTTGCAGTATCCTTAGCAAGTTCGTTTGCCATAATATCTAATGCTCTTGTCAGGAGAGCGTCTCCTGTGAGTATAGCTATATCTTCTCCATAAGCCTTGTGACATGAAGGCTTTCCCCTTCTCATATCGTCATTATCCATTGCCGGGAGATCGTCGTGGACAAGAGAATAAGTGTGTATGAATTCAAGGGCAGCTGCAAAGGGAACAGCATCTTCGATTTTTCCGCCCAGCATTTCGCATACTGCCATAAGTATGCAGGGACGCAGTCTTTTACCTCCTGCAGAGAGTGAATAATTCTCTGATTCTTCTAACAAAGAGGTATATTTATCAGCTTCCGGAAGAAAAGTCGAAAGCGAGTGATCTATGATCTCTTTCAATTCTTTAGAGCTGTGCATCGTCAAAGTCCTTCACTTCGTCCTTTTCCGGATCGTATTTTTGTATCTTTTGTTTTGTCTCGCTGAGCAGACCCGAAGCGTATTCGTAAAGCTCTTTGCTCTTTTCGAAAAGTTTTACGCTTTCGTCTATGCTCAGCTTGTCGCTTTTGAGCTCATCCGCAGCTTTTTCCAGCTGATCGAGAGCTTCTTCTATACTTATTTTCTTACTCATCCAAGACCTCCGAAATATTGGCAATGACATTTCCGTCAGTCATATGTATAGTTATCCTGTCTCCTTCCGACAAGTCTTTCGATGAGGAGACATATGTTCCGTCTTTTTCGACAATTGAATAGCCACGGCTAAGAGGTATCGAAGGATCGGAAGCAGAAATAGCTGCATGAAGCATCTTGAGCCTGTATTCGGCATGATATATCTTATCTTCAAGATACATGAACATGTTTTTAGGTCTTAGCCTTTGCAGCCTGTCTTTATAGTTGTCTACATGAGGAACTGCCAGCTCTGCCGCTGCGGTGGGAGTTGCTCCTCTCAAATCTGCTACATAATCAGTAATTAAGTAATCGATCTCGTGACCTACAACCCAGATCACAGGTAT
>CAZTHD010000274.1:0-2794 GCA_964613315.1 uncultured Oscillospiraceae bacterium
TAAGAGCGCTTCTGAGGTGGCTTAATGAGCTGTCCAAATCAAGTTTTGAAAATACCTTCAAGGACAGGCTCTTTGGTACTCTTTTAAAGAAGGATATTCTTCAGATAAACGCAGTGCATACGGGTGAATGGATCAACAGGCTCACAAACGATACCGTTGTAGTGTCAAATGCCTGCGCGGAGATACTTCCCGGCCTTTGCAGCATGGTAGTAAAGCTTTTAAGCGCTCTTGCCATGATCATAATCCTTGAGCCTAAGTTTGCATATATACTCATACCTGCAGGCATCATATCCATAGTTTTCACCATAGCCTTCAGAAAGATAATGAAGAGCCACCACAAGGCTATACAGGAGTCAGACGGAAGGCTTCGCATATTCTTCCATGAGATCTTAAGCAATATGCTCGTAGTAAAATCTTTCTCTGCGGAAAAGAAGGCAGAAGAAGATGCAAAGGATAAGATGAAAGAGCATAAAACATTCAGGATGAAGAGGAATGCTTTTTCAAACCTTTGCAACAGCATATTTTCAACAGGCATGAGCGGTATCTACCTCATAGGCATAGGCTGGTGCGGATACGGCATACTCAAAGGGACCATCACTTTCGGTACCCTTACGGCTATTACTCAGCTCATAGCTCAGATACAGACACCTTTTGCCAATATAACGAGCTACTTGCCAAGGTTCTATGCCATGCAGGCCAGCGCCGAAAGGCTCATGGAGGCGGAAGGATATGAAGAGTACAAAGAAGAAGTCAAAGACCTTGATGAAATCGTAAACTTCTATTATCAGGATCTTGAAAGCATCAAGCTTAAAAACGTAAGCTTCTCATATCCATCCAATGCAGATAACGACCTTGCAGAAGAAACTTCAGTGAGCGTAGAGAATATTTCTCTTGAGATAAAGAAAGGGGATTGCGTGGCATTCACAGGAAGGAGCGGCTGTGGCAAGAGCACGGTACTCAAGCTCCTCATGTGCGTATACAGCCCCGGAAACGGTGAAAGGGTATATACAGACAAAGACGGAAACGAAAGATCACTCGATTCTTCATACAGGAGGCTTTTTGCCTACGTTCCCCAGGGCAACGATCTTATGACAGGGAGCATAAGAGAGGTCGTATCTTTTGCAAGACCGGAGTGCTCTGCTGACGACGAAAAGCTAAGGAATGCTCTCAAGATAGCCTGTGCCGAAGAATTCGTAGGCGGTCTTGAAAACGGCCTTGATACTCTTCTCGGCGAAAGAGGAGCAGGCCTTTCCGAAGGGCAGATGCAGCGTATAGCCATAGCTAGGGCCATCTTCTCAGGAAGCCCTGTGCTGCTCCTTGACGAGTGCACAAGCTCTCTTGACCAGCAGACAGAAAAGGCGCTCCTTGACAATCTGAAGACTCTTACGGACAAGACTATAGTCATAGTGACTCACAGAGATGCTGTACTTGATATATGCAGCAAGATATATGAATTTACCGATAGCGGAGCGGTGCTCAAATGACGAGAGAAGAAAATCTAAAACTTAATTACGATCTTTGCTATCTTTTGTCCTGCGCTGTAAACCAGGCAGTCCCCGATGCAGATCGTGCCTCTGCCATGGACCTTGGTCTCATATACAGGGAAGCTGCAAAGCATCTGGTTGGAAGCGCAGTGGCTGCAGCCCTTAAGAGCGCCGGCATAGCCTCCGACTCTTTTACCAAATATGAGACAAGGGCTTTAAGAAAAGCAGTCATATTCGACGCTGAACGAAAAGAAGTTCTGGACCTTTTTGAACAGAATGGGATTTGGTATATGCCACTCAAAGGAGTGATACTCAAAGACTACTATCCCAAATTCGGCATGAGGGAGATGGCAGATAACGATATCTTTGTAGATCCAAAAAGACTTGATGACGTAGAAAAGATAATGCTCTCAAGAGGATTTAGGGAGGAGCACGGAGGAATAGTCCATACTGCTTATTTCAAAGACCCCGTCCTCAATTTTGAGATACATCAAAGGTTATTTTTGCCCGATACGGACAACGTGATGTACAACTATTTCGCGGATATCGAAGACAGGATGATAAAGGCCGAAAGCGGAAACTACGCATACAAGCTACGCGACGAAGACTTCTATATCTACATCATCTGCCACGAGTACAAGCATTACGAAGGCGGAGGCACCGGTATACGCTCGCTTTTAGATACTTACGTATATCTCAAGGCAAAGGAAAAGGATCTTGACTGGGTATATATATCAAAAGAGTTAGAAAAGATAAGGATGCTGGGTTTTGAAGAGTCGAACAGATCCTTATCCAAGCATCTTTTCGGAGGAGAAGATCTGACAGAGTCCGACATTGAAATGTTTGAATACATAATATCTTCCGGAGCATACGGTACTCTTGAAAACAGAGTAAAAAACAGCATCGCAAAAGAGGGCGGAGGTTTTGCAGCAAAGCTCAAATACGTATATCACAGGCTCGTTATACCTATGATCTCTGTTAAGAACTCTTTCCCGTTCTTTTATCAGCACAAGGCACTACTGCCGCTGCTTCCTTTCTACAGGATATATAAAGGGTATACGCTGAGAAAAAGCAGATTCAAAACGGAACTCAACGCTTTGGTTAAGTACAAAGATGAGGAGAAAAATGTCTGAGATTTGAAGATTGGAAAGAATGAATTAATTTTCTATTTATTGTTATCTTAATCCATTTTTTGTATAATGATTAGAAATAGGTATGCAATAAATTCTGAATTATCAGTCTCATAATACCCCCAGTATACTGTCAAGATTTCAGACAATATAAAAAGAGTTGTCAGACTGTTTATCAAA
>CAZTHD010000275.1:0-2780 GCA_964613315.1 uncultured Oscillospiraceae bacterium
ACCTGGCTCAGGCAAAGCTCACCTTCCGTTTCTATGATGCAGATTACTCTGAAGCCATGTCTACCATGGTCGCGACCTTCGATCATGCAGAACTCTTCTATGACGGAGACGGCGACAAGAAAATAAGCGGTACTTTCACAGACGGCATATTCACTCCCACCGGTGATGACGTATTCGTCGGCCTCATAAAAGGCGAACATTTTGAGCAGGAATTTGCTCCTATACTCGACGGCGAAGGACACGTTCATCAGTACTATATAAAGGCTTTCTATACCATGCGTCCGAGGGCCCTCAAGAAACCGGACAGCGTTCCTGCGGATTCTGCGGCACAGGTGTTTCCTGTGTTCATCAGCGCAGTGACAGATCCCGACGAGGCTGACGGACTCACAAGAGAGCAAAAAGCCTACCGCTATGTCCACGCAAACAACGTTGACGGACATGCGATGTTCGGTAAAGAGGCTACAGGGCTCACGTATATAGATATACCTCTCGGCGGCGATACTGCGAAAGTCAAGAGATACTCTGTTACAAGGGGCATCTATGACCATTCGGGAGAAAAGCTCATAGATTCCGAAAATACAACTGAATACGTATGGGAACCTGAATATACGGGAGGACTTCTCGTCCCCTTCGATAATCCGGAACCCATAATGAACGATAACAACATAACGCAAAAAGCAGTTCCTTATGCAGGAGAGTCCCCGGAGCGAAACGAGGAAGGAAGATACCTCTATTCTGAGGAAGGGCTTGAGAAGATCAATGCTTATCTCGGTGCCTTTGCAGGAAGAAGCGCATTTGCCATCTGCGTCCAGGAACAGCTGAAAGAATACGACACCATAAAGTCTCTGTCAGACATAGCTCCGGAAAGCGTGGAAATGGGCAACGTTTCCTCTGTTCCCAACGCAAGCAGTGTCGTCAACTTCGACAGCGCTGAAAACAAAGATGAGACCAATGGCCAAACTCCTGACGGCACGGGATTCAACGAATTCGGTACCAGCACAGGAATGGAGCTTCCGTCTCTTGAATTCGGTATAGGTGACTATGCGACCCTTGTAATGGACGGAGACCAGATAGGCATTTCCATAGGCCTTCCTTTGTTCAAGGCCGAATCCACCTCTTACGGCAGCAACAATACTACGACAGCCGCCGACGGGAGCAAGGTGGAAAGCTATACGGATACCGACGGCTCCAGCGTGAAAAAGACTACCAAGTCCGACGGCTCTACCGAAACCGAAAGGATCTCGCAGACTACCAATGATCAGGAACACACGAAGACGGTCACAAAGAGGGTCGAGACCGTAGACAAGGACGGCAACAAGACCTATCATAACGAGACAACGACTTACAAAACAGAAGAAGGTAAGCCCGATAAGCCTATCACTACAGTCACGGACACGAACGCACCTAATACTGCCAAGGAAAAGAAAAACGGATTTGCGGAAGCAAACGGTCAGATGCGCACTATAGGCGAATTCATAGGATCCGTGTCAAAGAGAGCTAAAGGTGAGACCGGCGCAGTTTCCAACTTCATGAAAGGCGCATTCGAAGATGACGCATTCAAGCAGGCGAAGAACGGACAGCAGTCCTGCAGGAAGATCTCGGTGGCTTTCTCTGTCCAGATAGCTCTGACTTTCGAATACAATCCGATATACAACACCCACGTATTCACGAGCGGCGCCCTTTCGGCCAGCGTAGCATTCGAGTTCACTCTTCAGTACAGGTTCACTCCCGTTCCTGCCGTATACGTGTACGTAAAGACAGGAGTTTCCGTTGAGCTCGGCATAGGGATGGGAATGATCTACAGCCTTGAAGAGGCCGATCCCATCACCAAATTCGAGTCCGGAAACATGCAGAGCCTCGAGAAGAAGAACGGACAGATGATCTTCAAACTGGGAGAAGACTATTCAGGTTTCCACACTTACTTCAACGGTAAGCTGTATATGGAAGTTTTCGACCATATGCCCAAAGCCGGAGATAAGGCACTGACATCCGGCGTCATAAGCAGTAAGGGAGGTATGAGAGAAGTACTCCTCACTCAGTACGACGGGGATCTTTACATCAGTCTGACTTCAGTAGGCGATAAAGCCGTGATGTCCAGCCTCATTCCCATAACAAAGGCGAGCAAGGCATATTTCAACGGAGCTTTCATCACGCCGAGCATAAGCGTCGAAGCCGGAGTCGGCGTAGGTATCGAACTGGTCAAATTCGAACTCTTTGTCAAGACGAGCCTTGCCATAACGGCTACTTTCGGCCAGTACAACCAGGCAAAAGACGAATATGAACCTGCATATATGTCGGCATTCAACTGGAATATAGCAGTGGGATTCAACGTAGTGCTGCTCTTTGCCAACTACTCTATGGATCTTGTTGCATTTTCCGTAGAGGGCGTACAGGATATCGACGATAAATATTACACCTGGGTCATAACCGCATCAGCAGCAAACGGTATGAAGGAACTCTGGAGCGAGGTAAGATATACCGATGCCCACGGCAATCCGATCAGCGGTCCCTACGGAGGGAAGAGATCGGAAGGAAGCGTTAAAAAGATCGAGCCTGTCACAGAAAAATACAGCCTCATACGTATCAGCAAGCCCACCGATATATCAGCAACACAGAAAATAAATACTCTGCCGACTACCATCGATGAGCTTCAGAAGATAATGCGCGGCGAGAAGGAAATGACAAGATCCTTCATGCCAACGGGCACAAAAGACTTCGAGCTTTCCGGTTACGGCACCAGCGGAGATGCGCGCATGCTGGCATCCGGACTTACTACGGGT
>CAZTHD010000276.1:0-2766 GCA_964613315.1 uncultured Oscillospiraceae bacterium
CTGTCTTGTTCTGGAAGGAATAGCCTGTGTATCTGTTCTGCGCGTAGGTATTGTCACCGGTGTAGAAAAGATAGATCTCGCCAGGTGAAAGCACGTATTCGGGGAGTCTCCTTTTGAAGGGGCTCGTGATGTCATTGCTCAGATAATAGTCCGACATGCTTATATATTCTTCTGAAGCGTTTATGAGCTCTACGTATCCGTCGAAGCGTCCGAATTCGTTCACGTAGTTACCGCTGTTTTTGCACAGAAGTTCGTTCACCTTAAGGGCTGATCCATCCTGGCTGAGCAGGGAATCCCTGTAGCTTTCAAGGCCTTTTAAGGAATTCTCGAATCCGGGAGTGGGAGAGTCCGTCATTACCCATTTCGCATTATCTCTGATAAGGCTTTGATTCTTTCCGAGGGCAGGGAGAGTAAGGGCGTCTATGATCTTGCCTTTGTTATTTACCAGTACCAGCTGTTCGGAGCCTTTGCTTGCAAGCTTGAAACTGGCGTTGAGCCCCGATTGTTCTTTTCCAGTCAGGTTCACGACAATATATTCCCCCGGCTCTATGTCGACGTCCGGGAAAGCCCATTTGACTCTGTAGTCTCTGTCGGAAAGGCCGTATCCTTGAAGATTTACAGTATCTGCGCCACCGTTATATATCTCGACGAAATCGCAGCAAAGTCCGTCTTCGCTTATGTATACCCCTCCGTTGTTGCTGAGTACTTCGCTCATGATGAGGTCTCTTGTCTCCAGGCTGCCGGCTTCGGCAGGCAAGGCTGCGGGTTCAGGCACAAATCTGTCGCTGAGCTTTTCGAAGAAATACGTAATAGCCACGGATAAGACAAGGAGCACTGATATTACAAACAGAAAGTGATAGTCTTTTGTTTCCGGTTCCTTTTTCATGTCTACATTCCGAAGTCGTTGGTATATGATACGAGATTTACGCTTTTGACCTTGACGGTATTCTTGAGCTCTTCCATGACCTTATCAAGTTCTTTATTGTAAACGACCTGATAGGTAGCTTCCGTCATATTTCCGCTTAAGGATTTGCTCTTGAGCTGCTTTTTCTTGATTTTGCCTAAGGTCTCATCGACCTTTACCGTCAGCTTGTTGTCATAGGATACGATGAGAAGATACTGCTTCTTCGTCTTCACTCCGGCAAGGTATGCGATGTAGTAGATGACTGCGATGCCGAGTGATCCTGCTATGGATATGAGATAAAGTCCCGTACCTGACATGATGCCTGCCGTTACAGCCCAGAACATAAATGCTGTATCTACGGGATCCTTGATAGCGGTCCTGAATCTTACTATGCTCAGTGCGCCGACCATGCCCAAAGATAAGGACAGGTTGGAGTTTATAGTCCTGATGATCATGCTGGTCGCCATGGAGAGGAGCATGATCGTAAGGACCGTGCTTCTGCTGTATACGATGCCCGTGAAGGACTTTTTGTATACGAAGGCTATGAGCAATGAGATCAAAAATGCTACAAGCAGGCTGAGCATGACGTCCTTGATATCAAGGGACGTATCGAATTGTTCAACTACGCTCTTTTTAATGATGTCGATGATGCTGTTCATTTCTTTTCCTTTACTCTTTTGTTATTTTATCTGATAAGCCAGAGCATATTTGCTCAAGGCCATTCTGCACTTATCTACGCTTCCAAGTATGGCAAGTATGTGCTCCGGGATGAACTCGTTGCATTTGACTTCGAGTTCTACCGTATCTCCCAGATCCGGGCTCAGGGTATTCAGATTTTTTTTTAGAAAATCGTATTCGTATCTGCCCGAGCGTATATCCTCGTCAAAGGTTATCCTGACGTCGCTGACGGGGTAGGTGAAAGCAAGCCTTTTGTATTCAACTATGACCGAAGGCTTCAGGGCGAAGAGCCTTGCATCGAGGAGAAACTGTCTCAGCAGCACTCCGTCCGCTTCTATCCCGCTGTATTCACCTTTTATGAGCTTCTTGCAAAGCTCCGGACTGATGGCTTGTTCCTGCTTATAGGTCCAGGTATCGTCCTTATGCTTGCATTCCAGCCTGATGAAGGATGTGTCCATGTTGTACATGCGTATCCTGTACTTTTTCCTCGTCCTTTCACCGTTGATCTTGTCGGCAAAGGCAGAACCGGCCGCATCGTCGAGGTACAGGCTCCTTATCTCGTAAGAGAGGTCGTCAGATATGGAATGTGGATCGAGACTGCATACCAAAGCAAGCTGTTTTTTCAGGACAGCCGCATCATAGGGATTCAATAAAAATTTCAATTCATATCTATATTGTGTCAGATCCATCGGTGTACCTCGGAGTTGATAAACAATATATTTTAACGCAAAAATAAGCACTCTGGCAAGAAAAAAACACCGCTTTTTGAGTGGTGCTTTTGTGAATTATTTACATCTCAGGTTCTTCAAGCTTCGTGTACCAGCCAGGCCACGATCTGGTCTGCTTTTACGAAACCCAGTTTGTTTTGAAGATGTATGCTTGCGTCATTTGTAACGTCTACCTGGCAGTAGGGAAGAGCTCCTCTTTTGATCTGGTTATATATGAGAGTAGAATAGATCTTTTCCGCATATCCGCGTCTTCTGTACTGAGGGAATACCCTGAGAAGTCCCATAGCTCCCTCTCCGTGGAGACCTATGAAACATGCGAACTGTCCTTCGGTGAATCCTCCGAGGAATGCGGGGTTGCGGAAGTCTGTTTTCAGATCGTCTTCCGGCACGAGATCGTAGTTAGCAAGGACTTCGGGGAAGACTTCATCTCCCGGATGACAGACGTCGAGGGTATAT
>CAZTHD010000277.1:0-2763 GCA_964613315.1 uncultured Oscillospiraceae bacterium
ATGATGAAATAGTTGGTGTCAATGAGCGTTACGTCGAAATCGAAAAGAACAGCTTCGTACTTTTTCATATCTCTCCTTTTTGAAGATCCGTAAGATATGCGTTGATGAACATATCCAGATCTCCGTCCATAACAGCGTTTATATTTCCTGTCTCCACTCCTGTTCTCGTATCCTTTACGAGGGTATAGGGCTGGAATACGTAATTTCTGATCTGGCTCCCGAAAGAAATCTGGGAGAAATTGCCCTTAAGGTCTGAGATCTTCTCCATGTGCTGCTCCTTTGCAAGGGCTAAGAGCTTTCCGTAAAGGACACGCATGGCGAAGGCCTTGTTCTGGGTCTGTGACCTTTCGTTCTGGCAGGTTACGACTATGCCTGTCGGGATATGAGTGATTCTGACTGCAGAATCTGTTTTGTTTACGTGCTGTCCGCCGGCGCCGCTCGATCTGTAGGTATCTATCCTAAGGTCCTCGTCTGCGATATTGACTTCCACGTTTTCACCTATGTCCGGCGTTATATCCACCGATGCAAAGGAAGTCTGCCTCTTGTTGTTGGCATTGTACGGCGAAAGCCTGACGAGCCTGTGGACTCCCCTTTCGCTCTTGAGGTAGCCGTAGGCGTTCTCCCCTTCTATGAGGAGTTCAGCCGATTTGATGCCGGCCTCGGGATCGGGCTGTATATCAAGGAGCGTGACCTTAAAGCCGTGGTCGTTGCAATACCTTGTGTACATGCGGAAGAGCATGTCGGCCCAGTCCTGGGACTCAAGGCCTCCGGCTCCCGGATGTATGGAAAGTATGGCGTTGTTCTTGTCGTATTCGCCGTTGAGAAGAAGGCTTATCTCTATGGCCTCGAGCTTCTTTTCAAGCTCATGGGACTTTTCCTCTGCTTCCGCGGCCATCTCGGGATCTTCAGACATGGATTCAGCCAGTTCTATATCTTCCAGCATGCTCTCGCATTCCTCAAAGGATGCCAGCCTGTTTTCGAGATTCTTCTTCTCCTGAAGGGTCTTCTGCGCTCTTTCGAGCTCGTCCCAGAAACCTTCAGTTTCCACCTCGTGATCGAGTTCGTCTATTCTTTCTTTGATGCCTTTGACGTCAAAGGGAGTCTCTGAGTTTCCCCAGAGTCTCCGTCAGTTTCGATATCTCTACCATTATCTCCACCTATTCGTTTCTTCCGTGACAATTCTTGTATTTCTTTCCGCTGCCGCAGGGACAGGGGTCGTTTCTTCCGGGCTTCTTTTCCACCCTTATTGGCGTCTGCCTTGCCTGCTTGGTCTCCGTGGGAGCGGCTTTTGGCATATTGGATACTCTTCTCGGTTTTCCCTCGTCAAGAGATGACCTTGACTCTTCCTTTGATGCTGATCCTATGCGTATGACCTGCTTTCTCTCCGCATTGGTCTCAAGGGTGATGGAGAGAACGTATTTGACCATGTCCTCTCTTATGGAACCAAGCATCTCCTCGAACATGTCGAAGCCTTCGTTGGCATAGGCTCTGGCAGGATCCTGCTGACCAAGGGACCTTAGACCAATACCTGTCTTGAGCTGGTCCATGGCGTCGATGTGATCCATCCACTTGGTATCGACGATACGGACAAGGAGAACTCTTTCTATCTCCCTCATCCTTTCTTCGCCTATCTCCTTTTCCTTAGCTTCATACTGCCTTAAGAGATCCTCGTAGTCGTTATCGTCTAAGGCTACGTCCCTTATCATGGACACTATGTGGTCTCTTAAGTTCTCGCCGTGGAGGACCCTGTTCCTTTCTTCGTATATTATGGTCCTCTGGCGGTTCATGACGTCGTCGTACTGGAGAACGTATTTACGTATGCCGTAGTTCTTGCCTTCGACCTTCTTCTGGGCGTTCTCTATGGTCTTTGAGAGCATGCCAGCCTCTAAAGGCTCGTCCGTAAGCCCGAACCTGTCCATGACCATCTGTATCCTCTCGCCTCCGAAGAGCCTCATAAGGTCGTCATCGAGTGCCACGAAGAACTGTGATGAACCGGGGTCTCCCTGACGTCCGGCACGGCCTCTCAGCTGGTTGTCTATACGCCTTGCCTCGTGGCGCTCCGTGCCTATGATGTGAAGGCCGCCTGCAGCTACTACCTTATCGTGCTCGGCCTTATGCTCTTTTTCCAGCTGGCTTATCTTGTCTGCATATTTTTCTTCCAGGAACTTCCTGACGCTGGCTCCGCCGGATACAAGCTCTTCTTCTGCTTCGTTTATCTCCGTTAAAGGATCGTCGAACTTTCCTCCCAGGATGATATCAGTACCACGGCCTGCCATGTTGGTGGCTATGGTGACTGCACCGAAGCGTCCTGCCTGGGCCACTATCTCAGCTTCTCTCATGTGCTGCTTTGCGTTGAGGACGTTATGGGGAACTCCTCTTTTCCTGAGCATTTCAGAGAGCATCTCGGATTTTTCGACGGATATGGTACCTACCAGTATGGGCTGGCCCGTCTCGTGTCTTTCGACTATCTCATTGACTATGGCCTTGAACTTGGCCTTCTGGTTGGCATATACGCTGTCTTCCATATCATCCCTTATGACCGGTTTGTTGGTCGGGATGACTATGACGTTCATGTTGTAGATCTCGTTGAACTCTTCTTCCTCGGTCTTGGCGGTACCGGTCATACCGGCAAGCTTTTTGTACATCCTGAAGTAGTTCTGAAGGGTGATGGTGGCGAGGGTCTTGCTCTCGTTTCTCACCTTTATGCCCTCTTTTGCCTCGATGGCCTGGTGGAGACCGTCTGTGTATCTTCTTCCGAACATA
>CAZTHD010000278.1:0-2746 GCA_964613315.1 uncultured Oscillospiraceae bacterium
TTGTATCAGAACAGGAAAACAGGCAGTAAGGGGGATGAAGTAATATGTTGATCACAAACTTAAAAGCAAAAGAAGCCCTCATGCCGCTTCTCGAAGGTAAAAAGATCTTCATCATCAATTGCCACGGATGCAAAGAAGTAAGCTTCCCCGAAGCTGAAGCAAACGCATTCGAGCAGGAGCTGAAAGATGCAGGAAACGTCACAGGCGTATTCACCACCGACTATATCTGCAATCCCGAGAACATGCAAAGGCGCCTCGGATATTACGAAAAAGAGATATCCGCAGCAGACGCCATTCTCGTTCTCTCCTGCGGCGTAGGCGTACAGACAGTCGCCGAATACTATGAAGAGAAACCGGTATATGCAGCATGCGATACCATGCACCTTCCGGGCGTTCAGGGAGTAACACCTCTCACAGTCGACTGCGGCCAGTGCGGAGAATGCTTCCTCAATCTCACCGGCGGTATCTGCCCGATAACAGCCTGCTCAAAGAGCCTCGTAAACGGACCCTGCGGCGGTACGAAGGACGGCATGTGCGAAGTCAATCCGGAAATGGAATGCGGATGGGAGAGGATCTACAGAAAGCTCGAGTCTCTCGGACGTCTTGATGAGTTCAACTTCCCGGTACAGATGAGACACTTCGCCACATTCGAAGCAACAAAAGAAGCAAAAGAATCTGAAATAGAGTAATACAAGGAGATAAATACCAATGAAAGTTACTGAATTATTTCAAAATGATGAATTTGTAGTGACCGCTGAAGTTGGTCCTCCAAAGGGCATCCATGTAGAAGGACTCGTAGAAGAAGCAAAAGAATACCTCTCAGGTCTTCATGCAGTCAATATTACAGATTGTCAGTCCAGCGTTATGAGACTCAGCTCTCTGGGTATGTGCATAGCACTTAAGCAGGCAGGACTCAACCCGATCTTCCAGCTCACTTGCCGTGACAGAAACCGCATCGCCATCCAGGCTGACCTCCTCGCAGCAGGAATGTTCGGCATCGACAACGTACTGGCCCTCACAGGTGACTATACGACCCTCGGTGACAACCGCGAAGCAAAGCCGGTATTCGACCTTGACTCCGTATCCCTGCTCCACACAATGATGGTCCTTGAATCCGGCGTAGACCTCGGCGGAAATGCTCTCGACGGAGAAGCTCCGACCTTCGCAAAAGGCGCAGTAGTATCCCCCTGCAGCGATTCAGTCGACGCACAGCTTGCAAAGATGGCAAGAAAAGTTGCAGCAGGAGCTGACTTCTTCCAGACACAGGCAGTATTCGATTCCGAGAAGTTCGTAAACTTCATGGAAAAGGCTCATAAGCTCGGAAAGCCCGTTCAGGTCGGCGTCATCATCCCGAAGAACGCAGGAATGTGCAAATTCATGAACAACAACGTAGCCGGAATATCCATTCCTCAGGAAATGATAGACGAGCTCGCTGCTGACAAGGAAAGAGCAAAGACAGGCCAGACAGGTCTTGAGATCGCAGCCCGCATCATCAGAGAGTGCAAGCCCTATTGCCAGGGCGTCCACATCATGTCTCTTGGCTGGGAATCCAAGATCCCCACGCTCCTCGAGATGGCAGGACTCAAATAGTATATTAAAAAGCTTTTAGACCGTACCCTGACCAGGAGGGTACGGTCTTTTATTGACATAAAAAATCATAAATGATAATATTTTTTATGAACAAGTTCATAATCTTTTGTGTTGATATAAAGGAGCGAAAATGAGCAGTAAAAAGGAAGCAAAAGCCTTGGCGGCGGAAAGGGCGAAGCTCTTCAGAGACCAGTCGGCCTTCATCCCGACTGAAAGGATGCCGCACTTTGCCAGCGCCGTTACCTGGAAGATATTCGATGCGGGACGCACCATTGACGAGGCCATAACGGACCACAGGGTAATGGAGGAGTGTGTTCGCCATTTCCTCGATACCTATTTTGTGGACGGACTCATAGATACGGGTATAAGGAACCAGTTCGAGGTCATGAAAGCCTTCGGGTCCGACGGTTACTACTATTACACGCCGGAAGTCGTCGGAGTCCACGACCATCATTACTGCAAGGTAGACGAGCTCATGGAATATCTGGAAGATCCCATTGGCTACGCCTGGACTAAGATACTTCCGGAGAAATACGGTGAAGAGTGGGGACGAAAGAGCCTCGATACATGGAAAAAGACTTTCAAAGAGTATATTTCCTACACCATGTTCGTCATTCACATGGCGGGAGTCTCCGGAAGCTACGGCATACCCGTAACAGCTCCGAACAACCCCTCTAAGGATCCCATAGACTTCGGTATTGAAGTGCTCATGGCAAACCTTCTCGGAATGAAGGAGCTCTCTTTGGCTCTTCGAAGGAACGCAGATAAAATAGAGGAATTCATAAAAGAATTCGACAGGCAGCACATAGGTCCTGTCGTTGAAAAAGCCCTTGCAGGTGACGGACCAAATCCAAAGTATTGCTGGGATGCTTCTACGATGATGCTTGCCCACAACATCATGAGCCCGGCTCAGTTCGAGAATTTTTATTATCCTTCCCTTAAGGAACTTTACGATGCATACGAAAAGAAGGACATGCACGTAAGAGTATTCGCAGAAGGAAAGATCCTGGGCTTTAAGGACTATTTCAAGGATTACAAAAAGGGAACTCTTACCTTCCACGTGGAGCAGGACGATCCTTATGAATTCAGAAAAGAGCTTTCAAACGTCGCTCTCATGGGAGGACTTTCCACTGTCATGCTGGCAGAGGCGAGCTCT
>CAZTHD010000279.1:0-2721 GCA_964613315.1 uncultured Oscillospiraceae bacterium
AGTTTCAACACCGGAACCTGATATCCATTCCAATCAACATAGAAAATTATGACATTGTAGTTATTGGCGCCGGGCACGCGGGCTGCGAGGCTGCTCTTGCTGCTGCAAGGATGGGAAAGAAAACTCTTATCCTTTCCATCAATCTGGAAGCCGTTGCTAACATGTTCTGCAATCCGGCCATCGGAGGAACGGGAAAAGGACATCTGGTAAGAGAGATAGATGCTCTCGGAGGCCAGATGGGAATTTGCATAGACAAGACCTTCATACAGAGCAGGATGCTCAACGTTTCCAAAGGCCCTGCAGTACATTCCTTAAGAGCCCAGGCGGATAAGAGGCGCTACCACGAGGAGATGAAGAGGACCCTTGAAAAACAGGAGAACCTCCTTCTTCGCCAGGGAGAAGTCATAGACATAGACATGGATAAGGAGAAAGGAGTAAGAGGAGTCATCCTAAAGACCGGAGCCTACTATTCATGCAAAGCCGTTGTTATAGCTACAGGTACTTTCCTTGGAGGCAAGATCTTCATAGGAGATACGGGATTTGCCAGCGGCCCCAACGGTCTGTCTCCTTCAACAGAACTTTCCGGAGCTCTTCACAAAAGAGGGCTCCTTACGAGGCGCTTTAAGACAGGAACTCCTGCAAGAGTTCTTTCCTCATCCCTTGATTATTCTAAGATGGAGATACAGGAAGGGGACGAGTTCCCGGTACCATTCTCCTTCATGAACGAAGACATAACAAAAGAGCAAGTCCCCTGCTGGCTCACCTATACCAATGAGGAAACTCACAGGATCATAAGAGAAAACTTCTCAAGGTCTTCTCTTTTCGGAGGCCTCATAGAAGGAGTAGGTCCGAGGTATTGCCCGTCCATAGAAAGCAAACTGGAAAGGTTCCCGGATAAGGAAAGACACCAGCTATTTGTAGAACCGGAAGGACTCAGCACGGAAGAGATGTATCTTCAGGGGATGAGCAGCTCACTTCCGGAAGACGTACAGGAAGCTTTTTACAGGACTATTCCGGGACTTGAAAACACGGAGATAGTCAGGTCTGCTTATGCTATAGAATACGATTGCGTAGATCCTTTGGAGCTAAAGCTAAATCTCATGCACAGGAATTTCCCGGGACTTTTCTGCGCGGGGCAGTTCAACGGATCTTCAGGATATGAGGAAGCGGCAGCCCAGGGGCTTATGGCAGGCATCAATGCAGCCCTTTGGATTGACGGAAAAGAACCCTTCATCCTTGACAGATCGGAAGCATATATCGGAGTGCTCCTTGACGATCTCATTACTAAGGGGACCAACGAGCCCTACAGGATGATGACTTCAAGAGCAGAGTACAGGCTCATCTTAAGGCAGGACAATGCAGATATTAGGCTGACTCAGAAGGGAAGAGATCTTGGTCTTGTTTCCGATGAAAGATATGAAAAGTTCCTGGCAGATAAGAAAGCTATGGAGGATGAGATAGCAAGGCTCGAGGCTCTTAAGATAAAACCGGCTGAAGCAAACAAGGTCATAGAAAGAGAAGGCGGAAGCCCCGTAGACAACGGATACTCCCTTGCAGAGCTCCTTAAAAGACCTGAGCTTACTTATGAAAACACTAAAGAACTCGATCCTGAAAGACCTGCGCTTTCCTACCACGTGAGGACAAAGGTAGAAGTCAGCATTAAGTATAAAGGATATATAGACAAGCAACTCCAGCAGATCGAGAAGTTTAAACACCTGGAAACCAAAGCTATTCCGGAGGACCTTGATTACCTTGCCATAGAAGGACTTAGGAACGAGGCGAAGGAAAAACTAAACGCACTGAGACCTGTTTCGGTAGGGCAGGCATCCAGGATATCAGGCGTGTCGCCTGCAGATATAAACGTATTGCTGGTATGGCTCGAGAAGCTAAAAAGACAATAAATGGAAGAAGTATACAAGAGATTAACTGAATACATTTTAGACTGGAATACTAAGATAAACGTAACAGCTATAAGAGATCCTGAGGAGTTTTACGAAAAGAACATAAGAGACTCCCTTGCAGTGATGGAGCTGCCTGAGTTCGCAGAGGCTTACCGCGTCCTTGATCTTGGAACAGGAGGAGGCTTCCCCGGTCTTCCCCTTGCCATAGCAAATCCGGATAAAAGCTTTTTCCTTTTGGACAGCGTTGCAAAGAAACTCAAGGTAGTAGCTTCCGCTGTTTCGGAGTTCGGTCTTGAAAACGTAGACGTTCTCAATATGAGAGCGGAAGATCTCGCTCAGTGGCCAGCCTACAGGGAGAGTTTCGACCTCGTCGTTTCAAGAGCTGTTTCCAACATGACGACCCTTTCGGAGTACTGCCTTCCTTTCGTTAAGACAGGCGGATACTTCATCGCATATAAAACGGAGGATGCAAAGGAAGAGATCGAGAAGGCAAAAAAGGCCATTTCCATACTCGGAGGAGAGATGATCAAAACAGTTCCGGACGGGATACAGGGAAGCTGCCACGTGTTCGTCGTCGTAAAGAAGTTAAAGACTACTTCTCCCAAATACCCGCGAAAAGCAGGTCTCCCTCTTAAGAAACCATTAGAGTGACGTTTCACGTGAAACATTGCCTCTTGTTTTTCCTGCAGATCAAAAAAATAACGTTTCACGTGAAACATATACGGCTTTTTGTTTCTCCTGTATTGATGTTTCACGTGAAACAATATATAATCCCGTCTTTGACAGTAAACAGAAAATAAAATGTCGAGATCCCAGTAAA
>CAZTHD010000280.1:0-2704 GCA_964613315.1 uncultured Oscillospiraceae bacterium
AGAACAACTTTGGTAATATTGCTGCTTTTTGCAGTCCTCCTTGGAGGAGGATATTTAAGCCTTGAAAATATCAGGGAGAAAAACCGGAGCCAAAGGGATATCGAGCCTGCCGTTCAGGCGGAAGGCTATCTCAAAGCTGAAGGAAACAGCATAGAGCTCTACAGCTGTGAGCTGACTCTTGAAGAAGACTTTCTCGGAAGGATATCGAAAAGGGAAGCAATCTTTACTCCTGCAATGTCAGTCCCCCGCGGCACGGCAGTGTCTTTGATGGACCAGCCTGAACTTGGTGAAGACGGTTCCGTCATCTACGAAAGATATACCCTGGACGGAAAAGAATACTTCGCAGAGCCCGGACACTTTACGGAAGTCCTCGATGAGGTCATCTCCGAAAAAACAAGGTACGTAAGGACTCCGGTGACGATCTACAAAAGCCCTGATGACTGCAAGATAGCCGGCTTTGCCCCTAAAGGAAGCGAGCTATCGATTCTGGGCTGCGACTATCTGAAGGAAGACGGAAGCGTCAATATGTACAAGGTCGCCTATGAGGGTATCGAAGGCTACGTATTTTCAAAATACCTGGCGGAGACCGAAGAGGAAGCAAAGGCTCTATACAACGAACATGGGGAAGCAGACTTCCACAAAAACGCCGTGGCTTCCTACGAGACCTACGGAGGAGATCCTCTTCTTCTTGATTATTACCCTTATGAAAAACCTCAGTTCGAGGATAACGAGCTGCTCAAAAAAGCAGGCACCATGTATCTTTGCGTAGGCTGCAGCGACAGCTACCAGGCCTACGTGGACTGCGCCGTATCCTTAGACATCAACGCCGTATGCATAGACATATTCGACGACATATTGGGTTTCGACGCCGATGCCGCCCTGGAATACTCTCCCTCCAATTACAACTATTCGAATTGGAACAGAGCCTTCTATACAGAAAACTGGGTGGCCATGGTAAAGGCCTTCCAGGATGCGGGCATATATACCATAGGACGGATAGTGGTATTCAAGGATACGAACTATTCCTACGATCATCCCGAAAACTGCATAGACTATTACGGCACCAACTGGCCTTCCGTTTACAGCAGAGGCGTATGGGAGTACAAGGTGTCCTTAGGTATAGAAGAGGTGAGAAAGTTCGGTTTTAACGAGATACAGTTCGACTACGTAAGATTCCCCGAGGATGTCTTCTACATGAACGGAGCCGCCGATTTCAGGAACAAATATAACGAGACAAAAAGCCAGGGCATACAGAACTTCCTCTACTATGCCTGCGATATGATACACAAAGAAGGCGCCTACGTCAGCGTCGACGTTTTCGGCTCTTCTGCATCGGGGGTCGTCACGGAAAATGGACAGTACTGGCCCGCCATATCGAATATAGTGGACGCCATAAGCGGCATGCCATATACGGATCATTTCGGAAGCGAAGATCCAAGCTACTGGGAAGATCCCTACGGAACCCTCTACTGGTGGGGAGGCCTTGCTGCGCCTCTTCAAAAGTCCATTCCCACACCCGCCATAGCAAGGACCTGGATAACGGGTTACAACACTCCCTGCTGGGATCCTTACCTCTACTACGGCGCCAATGAAATAAATTTGCAGGCTGCAGGCCTTAGGGACGCGGGCCTTGACGGAGGTTTCCTCGTATGGAACGGCGGCAGCGATCTTCAGAAATATTACGATATAGGATGGGCGTGGCAGAGCTACTGACGGCGGTATGGATCTTAAGAAAGGCCGCAGCGCGGCGCGTTACGAATATATAGATCTTTTAAGAGCCCTTCTCTGCCTCGGAGTCCTTTTCTACCACCTTGGACTTTTAAAGGGCGGTTTCTTTGCCGTGTGCGGATTCTTGACCCTCTCCGGTTACTTCCTGACAAGATCCCTTGACAGTGACGATCTTTCTCTTTGGAAACACTACAAAAAGCGTTTCAAGGCTATTTATCTGCCTTTGATCGTAACAGTCTTCTCTGTGCTTCTTGCATGCAGCGCCCTGGATATATTTTGGGTGACCATGAAGCCTGAGGTGACGTCGATCGTAGGGGGATATAACAACTACTACCAGATATCCGTAAATGCGGATTACTTTGCAGCCTCTAAAGACACTCCCTTCCTTCACCTTTGGTACATATCTCTGGCCCTTCAGATAGAGCTTTTCTATCCGCTTATATTCCTATGCATAAAAAAGTTGTCAAAGGCGGGAAAGGACAGGCCCGGGGCCATAGACCCTGCGGCCTTGAGCCTTTTGGCATTAACAGCTTCGGTGATATATACTTACGTCAGCTTTTCCGAAAAGGCGTTGACAATAGCATATTACGGCACTTTTGAAAGACTCTTTTCCTTCTTCTTCGGAGCATTTGCATATTTCATCGGAAAAAACAGATCTGACACAGAGAAGAAAGCACATGTGAAACAAAAGAAGCTTTTCTTTTTCCTTCTCCTTGCTCTTCTCCTTTCGTCTATGTTCATATTCGATGGAAAAACTCCCTTCATGGCTGAACTGATGATACTCTTTTCCCTTGCCGTCTTTGTTCTCATACTTTTGGGAGAGTGCATTGAAAGGGAAGCCCTCCTTAAGCCTTTTACCTTCCTTTCTTCCATATCCTACGAGATATACCTTGTCCACTACCCTTTGATGATAGCAGCGCCGGCCATCCTTAAAGGGTCCCTCACGCCCGCAGGTACTTTAGCATATACCCTGATG
>CAZTHD010000281.1:0-2695 GCA_964613315.1 uncultured Oscillospiraceae bacterium
CAAGTGCTGTCCAGTGCTGCAGAAGTGTAGGCATAGCAGCTACCAGTGCAAGGAATATAGCACTTACAATAGTTAGTTTGGCGCATATCTTCGTGAGATATTTTGCCGTTTCTTTGCCCGGTCTGATACCGGGGATAAAACCACCATTGTTTTTCAGGTTATCTGCGATCTCAGGTGGGTTAACACTGATAGTACCGTAGAAATACGTGAAAGCGATGATCAGGATGATCTCAAAGACGAAGTAGATCCAGAATCCGGGGTTGCCGTTTGTGGAGAAGTACTTCTCAATGAATCTTGCATATCCTGAGTTGGGGACCATATATGCTATGGTCGCCGGTACCTGAAGCAGTGAGCTGGCGAAAATGATAGGAATAACGCCGGCCTGGTTGACCTTGAGCGGAATATGTGTGCTCTGGCCACCGTACATCTTACGGCCTACAACCCTCTTGGCATACTGTACGGGAACCTTTCTGGTTCCTTCAGTGATGATGATGATCCCTACTATTACTGCCAGTGCGAAGAGCACGAAGAGGAGAACGGTAAGTATACCGATGGTCCTTGTGATCGTGCCGTCTTCTGCGACTGTCTTTGTAGCGAGGAATGCCCATCCTGCCTCTTTAAGGCCTTTGAATGTATTCGTGATGCCTGTGGGGATCCTGGATACGATTCCGGCGAAGATCAGCATCGAGATACCGTTTCCTACGCCCTTGTCGTTGATCTTTTCACCCAGCCACATAGTCAGGCATGCACCTGCAACAAGTATCATTACTATGACTATCTTTGAAAGCACGTCGTTGTACGTGAGATAGTCTTTGAAAAGTCCGAAGGTATATCCGAAGCCCTGCAGCGCTGCAAGACCGAGCGTGATATATCTTGTGATTCTTTCCATTTTCTTTCTTCCTTCTTCACCCTGCTTTGAGAGCTCTTCCAGTGCGGGGAACGCAACTGTCAGAAGCTGCAGGATAATGGAAGCTGTGATGTAAGGCGAGATACCTAAGGCAAATATGGTGAAGTTGCCGAAGGCACCGCCGGAAAACAGATCGAAGAGTCCGAAGATCCCTGCATTGCTGGCGTCGAACATCGCCTTGAGCATTGCTCTGTTGATGCCGGGGACCGGAACGTTCGATCCAAGCCTGAAAATTACAAGAATCATCAACGTGAAGAGAAGCTTTTTACGCATCTCAGGAATCTTCCAGGCTTGTTTAAATGTCTGGATCATTCCCATTAGATAACCTCTGCCTTTCCTCCGGCTTCCGCGATTTTATCGAGTGCGGAATCACTGAATTTATTGGCCTGAACTGTAAGTTTCTTTGTCAGCTGTCCGCCGCCGAGGATCTTGATCCCGTAGTAGTTGCCCTTTGCAAGACCTTTCTCACAGAGAAGCTCGGGGGTCACAACTGTTCCGTCTTCGAAAATGTTGAGAGCTTCAACATTTACTCCGAGGTATTCTTTGCTCCAATGATTGGTGAATCCTCTCTTTGGGATCCTTCTGTAGAGAGGCATCTGGCCGCCTTCGAATCCGAGACGTGTGCCGCCGCCGGATCTGGAGTTCTGACCGTTCATGCCGCGGCCGGCTGTGGTGCCGTTACCGGTGGCATGTCCTCTGCCTTTTCTCTTGGGTGCGAAGGTCGAACCTTCAGGTTTCTTTAAATTTTCTAATTTCATGTCGCGCCCTCCTAAGCCTCTTCAACTTTGAGAAGGTGGGAAACCTTGTTTACAGCTCCCTTTGTAGCCGGTGTGTTGGGGAGTACAACTGAAGAGTTGAGCTTTCCAAGACCCAGAGCTTCTACGACCTTCTTCTGATAGGGAGTGGAGCCGATTGTGCTCTTTACAAGCGTAACTTTGAGCATTCCGCTTTCAGCTTTCTTTGCTTTTGGCATGATCTTTTCCCTCCTATCCTAATACTTCTTCTTTGGAGAGTCCGCGAAGCAGTGCGACCTCTTCTACCGTCTTGAGAGCCTTGAGTCCTTCGAGTGTTGCAGCTGCAACGTTTCCTGCGTTGGAGGAACCGAGGGATTTAGCTCTTACGTCTTTGATGCCTGCAAATTCGAGAACTGTTCTTGCAGCGCCTCCTGCGATGACTCCGGTACCTTCTGCTGCGGGCATAAGGAGAACTTTACCTGCTCCGAATACGCCGAGCTGCTGATGAGGAATGGTTGTTCCTACCATGGGTACTGTAATGAGAGACTTCTTAGCATCTTCGCTTGCTTTTCTTACAGCTTCGGGAATTTCAACTGATTTACCCAGGCCCAGGCCTACGTGACCGTCGTTATCTCCGACTACTACCGTAACGCTGAATCTGGAGTTCTTACCGCCCTTGACGACCTTCGTTACTCTTCTGATGTTAACGATGGATTCCTTAAGATCAAGTTTGGAGATGTCAATGTTCTTATTCATTTTTACCTCCTCCTAGAATTCCAGACCTGCGCTTCTAGCGCCGTCTGCCAGTTCCTGTACTCTTCCGTGGTAAAGGTATCCGCCTCTGTCGAAGCAAACTACCTTGATACCGGCTTCTACTGCTGCTTTGCCGACCTTTTCGCCGACGAGCTTTGCAGCTGCTTTATTGCCGCCGTATTCGCATTCTGCCTTGATGTCTTTGTCGAGGGAGGATGCTGCTACGAGGGTCTTTCCATTTACGTCGTCAATGATCTGAGCGTAAATGTTCTTGGAACTTCTGAAGACACAAAGTCTTGGG
>CAZTHD010000282.1:0-2682 GCA_964613315.1 uncultured Oscillospiraceae bacterium
TTTTGAGCCATCTTGTGGTCCTTGCCTGGGATTCCTTTATATATCTGTAATCAGCATCTGGAGGCGCGCATTCGTCGAAAGCCATGATTATATCTGCGCCCAGGGCATTTTGTATCTCAATGGAATTTTCCGGCGTGAACATGTGAGAAGATCCGTCTATATACGATCTGAACTTAACACCTTCTTCTGTTATTTTCCTGAGTTTTCCGAGGCTGAAGACCTGAAAACCGCCTGAATCGGTCAATATAGCTCCGTTCCAGTTCATGAATTTATGAAGGCCTCCTGCAGCTTTTACAAGCTCGTGGCCAGGTCTTAAGTAAAGGTGATAAGTATTTCCCAGCAGTATGCTTGCTCCTTCGTGTCCCAGTTTAGCTACGTCTTCAGGCTTCATTGCCTTGACGGTGCCCTGGGTGCCCACGGGCATGAATACGGGAGTCTGCACGTCTCCGTGAGGAGTGTGCATTATCCCTCTTCTTGCTTTGCATTTAGCATCTCTTTTTATGAATTCGTATGATACTGCTTTTTCCATATAATAAGTCCGTTAAATCAATCGGTTATAAAAGTCGCATCTCCGTAAGAGAAGAATCTGTATCTCATATCTACGGCTGTCTTATATGCTTCCAATATCTTTTCTCTGTCGTAAAGAGCTGATACCAGCATCATAAGTGTCGATTTGGGGAGATGGAAATTGGTGATGAGGCAGTCTACCATTTTCCATTTGTATCCGGGGTAAATGAATATGCCGGTATCGCCTGAACCTGCATGGATGATGCCGTTTTCGTCAGTCGCGCTCTCCATGGTCCTGCAGGCTGTGGTGCCTACGCTTATGATCCTGCCTCCATCAGCTTTTGTTTCATTGATGACCTTCGCGGCTTCTTCAGATACGCTGTAGTGCTCGAAGTGCATATGATGCTCTTCAACTACGTCGACTTTAACTGGTCTGAAGGTACCTATTCCGACGTGAAGGGTGACGAAGGCAGTCTTTATGCCTTTCTTTCTTATCTTTTCGAGAAGTTCGGGAGTAAAATGAAAGCCGGCCGTAGGCGCTGCAACAGATCCTTCTTCTCTTGCATATACGGTCTGGTAATCGTCTTTATCTTCCTTATTTGCTTCTCTTTCGATGTACGGAGGAAGAGGCATCCTTCCAAGCTCTTCAAGGGTATCCATAAAATCTCCCTCGCAGCTGAAATCGACTACCCTCGTTCCTTCGTCTGAATATGACTTTATCTCGGCTTTTAATTTGCCGCCGCCGAATACTACCGTATCTCCCGGTTTCAGCCTTCTGCCCGGCTTTACAAGGGTCTCCCAGGTGTTTCCTTCGATCTTTTTGGAAAGGAGGAATTCTACGTTCACTCCCGTGCTTTCCTTTACCCCGAAGAGCCTTGCGGGTATGACCTTGGAATCGTTCATGACCAGGCAGTCCCCGGGTCTTAAGTAGTCTATAATGTCTGAAAATACTTTATGTTCTATGCTTCCGTCATTTCTGTGAAGGACCATGAGCCTACAGGAATCCCTTATCTTTACAGGTTCCTGGGCTATAAGTTCCTTGGGAAGCTCATAATCAAAATCCGATACGTTCATTAAAAGCTAAGCTGCTCCTCTTTCATAGTATTTGAAGCAGGCGCTTTCATCCCAATGTGAGCATATGCTTCATCAGAGATGATGCGTCCTTTGGGAGTTCTGAGAAGAAGTCCCAGCTGGAGAAGATAAGGCTCATATACGTCTTCTATGGTGACCCTTTCCTCTCCCAATGATGCCGCAATGGTATCTATGCCCACGGGGCCTCCGTGGAACTTTACGGCTATGAGCTCCAGTATCTTTCTGTCGAGATCCTCAAGACCGTATTCGTCGACTCCAAGTGCATCGAGAGTCGAATCTACTATCTCGACGTCTATGGTTCCGTTTCCCTTGACCTGTGAGAAGTCCCTGACTCTTTTCAGGAGCCTGTTGGCTATTCTCGGAGTCCCTCTCGATCTGCTTGCCAGCATCGAAAGGCTTTCCTCGTCAACGGGAACGTTGAGTATACCTGCAGTCCTTCTGAGTATCTCCTTGAGCTCGTCTCTTGTGTACATCTCGAACTTTGCGTTGATACCGAATCTGTCTCTCAAAGGAGCAGAAAGAGAACCTGCTCTTGTGGTGGCTCCTATGAGAGTGAAGTGCGGAAGAGAAAGCCTCAAGGAATTAGCCATGGGACCTTTTCCTGTGACTATGTCTATGGCGAAGTCTTCCATTGCCGAATAGAGTATCTCTTCAACGGATCTGTTGAGCCTGTGTATCTCGTCTATGAACAGTACGTCGCCTTCGTTGAGGTTTGAAAGTATGGCTGCAAGATCTCCTGCTCTTCCGATGGCAGGTCCGGAGGTGATCCTGAACTCCACGTTCATCTCGTTGGCTATGATGCCTGCAAGAGTGGTCTTACCAAGTCCCGGAGGGCCTGAGAAAAGCACGTGGTCCAGGGTGTCTCCCCTTTGCTTGCATGCTTCGATATATATCTTAAGATTGTCAGTCACGTTGGACTGTCCTACGTAATCTGCAAAAGTCTTAGGTCTGATGGACTTTTCCATCAGCTCCTCGTCCTGCTGCAGCCTTGAACCGAGTATTCTCTGTTCGTATTCCATGTTTACCCCTTTATCTTCTTGCTCTCAAAGCAAGTCTTACGTATTCTTCTGCGCTAAGGTTTTC
>CAZTHD010000283.1:0-2661 GCA_964613315.1 uncultured Oscillospiraceae bacterium
TACTGGGATCTCGACATTTTATTTTCTGTTTACTGTCAAAGACGGGATTATATCATAAGATATAACGCTTTTGTCCTATCAAGTTATAATGTGATCTGTTTTTGCCGGAGCCAAAACCTCTGCCGTTCATGCTTTGCAGGCTTTGAAATGGAAGATCCCTACTGTAATAAAAAACACATCATCGTCCGGTGCTTGGGAAGCGAACGATGATGTGTCAGTTTTTGAAAAAAGATGGTTTAAAGAAATATATGACTTAAAGTGATTCTCTCTTCAGTCTGAAAGCTACCGCTTTCTTGAGATAATCTATGTAGTCGGGATCCTGGCACATGGCTTTTTCCGGAGTGTCCGAGAGCTTTGCCACGGGCCTGCCGTTTACGTACTGGAGCTTTATGACTATGTTGAGAGCCGGCTCGCAGGTATCGTTGGAGCAGAAGGTCCCTATGCCGAAGGAGACCTTTGACTTGTCCTTGAAATACTGATATATCTTTTCGGCTTCGTCGAAGTCGAGGCTGTTGGAAAATAGGAGAGTCTTGGTCATGGGGTCTGCGCCGTATTTTTTGTAGTGAGCTATGATCTTTTCTCCCCATTCATAGGGGTCTCCCGAATCCTGTCTTACGCCGGTGTAGTTGTTTACCATGGAGTGGTTGAAGTCCATCAGGAAGAGGTCAGTGGTTATGGTGTCTGAGAGAGCTGTTCCGTTATCGCCCTTGTATTCGTCGTACCAGTCTTCCATGGCGTAGTAGTTTGTATATGCAAGGGGTATCCTGTCTATGCCCTGGTACATCTGAACGAACTCGTGAGCGTAAGTTCCTATGGGGAGCAGGTCCATTTTCATGGCAAAATATACGTTGGATGTGCCGACGCATTTATCGGTCTCAAAGCATAGCCTTCTTATGACTTCTTCTTCCCACTCTCTTGAGAGCCTTCTTCTGCAGCCGAACTCTGCGAATTTGAAGTTATACGTTCCATCGTTTAGAGCTTTGATCTTCGCGTCCAGCTTTTTTTCTGCAGATCTTCTCAGGGTTTCGTAATCATATTTCATCCTGAAATACACCTCGTTGATTATCTCGAGGAGATATATCTCGAACTGCATGGCGGAGAACAGGGGGCCTGTGACCTTGCATTTGAGTTCGCCCTTGTCGTTGACGTAAGCCTTCACGTATTCCCTTATGGGGTGCCAGAGCCTTAAGAATTCGACGTAGTCGTCTTTTATGAACCTGATGGAGCGGAGGTAATCGAGCTCTTCCTTCTTGAAAGTAAGGCTGCAGAGGTGGTCGATCTGCTCGTTTATCTCATCCAACATTTCCTGAGTGAATACAACTCCTTCGTTCCTGCACTTGAAGAAATACTCGCCTATGAGGTCCGTGTGTTTGTGGAAGATGACCTGGTTCATATTGAATTTGTAGAGGTCTGTATCAAGAAGTGATGTGACTATCGGTTCGAATTTCATTTGTTTTTCCTTTCTCCTTAGATTTTCAGGGCAAACGCTCTATATACTTTCGGTGTCCTTGTTTTTCTTTGACTTTATAACTATATCTCTTAATTCTTCATATCTTGGCCATAGCCTTCTGTCCACGTATCTTCTCCAGGATCTTTGATCGTCGCTTAAAAAGAATTCCCTCATTTCAGATGCAGAGATCTCTATGGTCTTAGGTATATAGAGCTCGGAGATCGTGAGGCCTTCGACTCCGTCGAACCAGTCTCTTCTCCTCTCCTCTTTTCCCGATATCAGAAGGTCCGGCTTCATTCCGCAGACTTTCTCTGCGTTTTCAATGACGTAGTCGCCCCAGTTTCCGTTGTTGCCGACGCCTATATCGGGGAGGGGATAGATCATTATCCTGTCTCCGAACACCGTTGACAGCAGATCTTTTCTAAGCTCGTAGGAGAAGGGGTTCTTTTCTGTTCCTTCTTCCTGGGAGGAACCGATGAATATGAGCACTCTGTCGCAGAGGGCCATAGCCATCCTTATCATGTATTCGTGGCCCATATGAAGGGTCTGGAATCTTCCGACTATGATTCCGAGGCCATATGCTTTGTGCTGGTCGTTGTCGCTTTGGGAAACTTTGAACCCGGGATCGAAAGAGGGCATGAGCCTTAATTTGAAGAGGTTCTGTTTGTGGAGCCTGTCTATTTTTTCTTTGTGTTCCTTGTTCTCTATTGCCCCTGTTCGTATATACTTGTCGAGCTCTTCATAAGTAAATCCCAGTTTATCTTCGTCCGACAGACCTGAAAGACCGTCGGAGGGGACTTTTTCTATGAGGCATTCCGGAAGACCCAAGGTCCTTCCAACGTCCTTTACCTCTGCTACCGTAAGGTGGGATAGGGGAGAGAAGTCTCCTGCGCTGTCTCCGTATCTGGTGGAATAGCCAACCCAGTCCTCGGATAGATTGCAGGTGTTTGCGACTCTTCCGTTGTGGCTTTGGGATACAGCGTAAAGGGCAGACATCCTGATCCTCGGAGGGAGATTTATGCGGCTTTGGTCTGAGAGATCAAAGGGAATGGCACCTTTTAGTCCGTCTGTGCTCTCCTTTATATTCACCACGTAGTGTTTTATGCCCAGGTGTTCCACCAGCAGCTTTGCCCTGGTGCTGGGAAAAAAGCGGGTGTATACAGGATTTTTCAAGGAAAATCTAGGGGAAGTTTAAGCGTAATAGCGAGAGA
>CAZTHD010000284.1:0-2659 GCA_964613315.1 uncultured Oscillospiraceae bacterium
ACTACAACGATATCAAGGAAGGCGACATCATAGAAGCATTTGAAATGCAAGAGGTTGAAAGAGACTAAATGGGTAGAAGTCACAGACCGCAGATGCTCGGAGAAGAGATAAGAAAACTTGTTTCCAATCTTCTGGTTTTCGGAAAACTTAAAGATCCTGTATTTTCAAACATGGTCTCTGTCAGCGGAGTCGACGTTTCCGGAGACGGAAGCTATGCAACAATATACGTAACAGCTCTATCATTCGATCCGGAAAAAGGCATAGACGAAGAGACTAAAAAACAGATACTCGACGCTTTCAATAAATGCAAAGGATTTATCAGGACGGAGATAGCGAAGAATATAAAGCTTCGCTATGCTCCCGAGCTCTTATTCAAATTCGACAACAGTTTCGAATACGGTGCAAAGATGGATGCCCTCATAGACAGTCTTGATATAAAACCGGCAGATCCGGAGGATGAAGATGAAGAGTAAATGGGATGAACTTATCAAATGCATAAATGAAGCTCAGAAGATCCTTGTATTCACTCATGCGAATATGGACGGAGACGCTATGGGATCCTCCCAGGCGTTCTGCCACGCAATGAGAGAGATCGGAAAGGAATGCTTCATTTTGCTTGAAGATAAGATCCCCAAATACCTTAACGTACTTCACGAACACGATGACTTTTACGTCATCGAAGCTCCCTGGAAAGCAGATCTTGCTGCAGCAATAGACTGTGGAGAAGAGTCAAGGATAGCAAAGCGCCTCGATGCTTTTTACGGAGCAAAGACCAGGATATGCATCGATCATCATATCCCAGTAAGAGAGTTCGCTGATCATGCAGTTATAGAACCTGCTGCTTCAGCCTCGGGAATACTCGTCTATGAGCTCATAAAAGAGATGGGCATAGATATAGATAAACATATTGCAGAAGACCTTTATGCAGCTATATCTACGGATACGGGAAGCTTCATGTATAACAATACAGATGCAAGGACCCATCTTGTAGCTGCAGATCTATACAATTATGGAATAGATCACGTTAAGATCTGCAATGCAATATATGCTACTTTCCCATTTGCGCAGCTGAAAATAGAAGCTAGATCCATCGAAAATGCAGAAGTTTTCGGAAACGGAAAGGCTGTCATTTCATATATCACTCAGGAACAGATAAAAAGCTGCGGCGGTAAATATGAAGATGCTGATACCTGCATAGATAAGCTTCGCATGATCGAAGGTGTCGAAGTTGCATGTATGCTCAAAGAGACAGAAGAAGGTCTGTTCAAAGCCAGCCTTCGCGGAAAGTCATATGCAAACGTGAATGAAGTCGCAGTATATTTCGGAGGCGGTGGACATATGCTGGCTTCCGGATGTACTATGGGTCAGGATCTTAAAAAAGCTATAGATTCTCTGAAAGAGAAAATATTAGAAGTAATATAAAAGTGAACGGCATAATAGTCATAAACAAAGATAAGGGATATACCTCTTTCGACGTGGTAAAGATCGTAAGGGCTATATTTGGAGAAAAACACCTGGGACATACGGGAACACTGGATCCGAATGCCACGGGTGTTTTGCCTATCTGTTTAGGACCCTGCACAAGGCTTATAGAATATATGGATGCATCACCTAAGACCTACGTTGCAACTGCACGTTTCGGATTGGAAACAGATACACAGGATATCTGGGGTGAGATATTGAATGAAACTCCATATACAGCCGTGTCAAAAGATGATCTTTTGACAGCAATATCTCATTATATTGGGGATATAGAACAGCAGCCGTCGATCTATTCTGCCATAAGAGTAAAAGGAAGACATCTTTACAGTTATGCAAGGAGCAATGAAAAGGTGGAAATTCCTGTAAAGAATGTAAAAGTATACAATATTTTTCTAAATGAGTTTGACGAATCTCTCGGAGAGTTTAAAATAGAAGTGAGTTGCGGTAGGGGCACGTATATCAGGACTATAATCAATGATATAGGTAAAGAGCTGGGTTTCGGCGCAGTACTCACATCACTTGAAAGAACTTCAGCCTGCGGTTACAGAATAGAAGATTCTGTTACTCTTGAAGAATTGAAGGCGCTTTCGGAAGAGGAGAGGACTGCTCTTTTAAGACCGGCTGCATCTGCTGTTTCTTTCATGAACCGAGTTGATATAGACGAAGAGCAAAAGAAAGACTTTGCCAACGGGAAACATCTTAAAGTTCATCAAAACGATATGTCTTTCGATGAACCCGTCTGTGTTTTCTCAGGGACGGAACTATGCGGTATAGGAAAGTGGGACAATCCCAACAGGATAAAACCAGTTAAGGTATTTGTAAGATGATCGTACTAGACAGTATACACAAAATCAATATTCCTACAAGCGTTGCTTTGGGTAATTTCGACAGCATGCATCTTGGTCATCAGAAACTTATCAAAGATACTGTTGCGATCGCCAAAGCGAACCACATCCTTTCAGTAGTTTTTACCTTTGACGAGTTACCGATCAACGTTATCTCTGGAAAAAAGACTGTTAAAAACGTGCTGACAAGAGCAGAAAAGATCCACGAGATCGAAAAATTAGGAGCCGATATATTAGTGATAGCCCATTTTGACGAAGAAATGCAGGGTATGAGTCCTAAAGACTTCGTTTCAGATATACTTATATCTAAACTTCACTGCTATACTGCAGTA
>CAZTHD010000285.1:0-2652 GCA_964613315.1 uncultured Oscillospiraceae bacterium
CGAGGCCCGAATAGCGCTTCTGGGCCGTGTTGTTGTCGACCATGGCGTTGCAGACCGCGGGATTCCCCACGAGTACCACTGCCTCCTTTGCTCTCGTTATGGCCGTATATAGAAGGTTTCTGGTGGAGAGCATGGGTGGAAAAGCCGCCATAGGCATGACCACCACGGGAAACTCCGATCCCTGGCTCTTGTGCACGGTGAGCGCAAAAGCGCTTTCCAGCTCGTCTATATTGGAATAATCATAGCGTACGTAGGTCTCGTTGTCAAAGATGACGCCAATGGTCCCGTTTTCGTTGTCGACCCTATCTATGATGCCCATATCGCCGTTGAAGACGCCGCTGCCCGCCTCAAAGGACTTGATGCTTTTCCACTCCATATTGTAGTTGTTTTTGATCTGCATCACCTTGTCTCCTTCGCGGAATACCCGTTCGCCTATCTTTTTTTCAGCCTTTGAAGGGTCGGGAGGGTTGAGCCTGTCCTGGAGCATCCTGCTGAGTTCAACGCAGCCAAGGTCTCCCTTTCTTGCAGGTGTGAGGACTTGTATGTCGTTATACGGGTCGAGATCTTTGTAGAAAGCCGGAAGCCTTTTCTGGCACAGCTGGGCTATAGTTTCCTTTATATCCCTTGGGTTTCTTGTGACCATGAAGAAATCCTGGCCCTTTTCATTGAAGGCCGGATGCTCACCCTTGTTGATGAGATGGGCGTTGACTACTATGGCGCTCTCCTGAGCCTGCCGGAAGATGTCCGTGAGCCTGCAGCTTGTGATGGTATCGCAGCTCAATATGTCCTTGAGCACGTTTCCGGCACCCACAGGAGGCAGCTGGTCGGCATCGCCTACGAGTACGAGTCTCGTGCCCGGCCTTACGGCGCGAAGAAGGGCTTCCATTAGAAGTATGTCGACCATGGACATCTCATCTATTATGATGCAGTCCTGATCGAGAGGATTTTCTTCGTTCCTTCCGAATATCATGCTGTCTTCACCATCGGCATAGGAATATTCGAGGAGCCTGTGGATGGTGCGAGCCGGGCGTCCCGTGGCCTGCTGCATCCTTTTTGCGGCCCTTCCAGTGGGAGCAGCGAGGGCAGTCGAAAGCCCCGCATAGTCGTATATGGAAAGTATGGTCTTGATGATGGTCGTCTTCCCTGTTCCGGGACCTCCCGTTATGACGAGGACGCCGTTTTTGATCGACGCTTCCACAGCGTTTTTCTGCTTTTCGGAAAGTTTTAGTCCGCTTCTTTTTTCTTCCTGGTTTATGAGATTTTCCGCAGAGACCGCTATGCCTTCAAGCTCTGCACTGCAGAGCTCATGGAGCTTTGCTGCGCAGTATTTTTCCGCCCTGCTGTATGAAAAGAGCATATATACGGAGACTCCGTCTATTACGTCTTTGCAAAGGGCGCCGTCCATGACCATTTCAAAGGCGCAGTCCGATACCTGCTCCCTTGTAACGTCGAGAAAGCGGGCGGCGTTTTCCGTGAATTGAGCCGCAGGCGCATAGGTGTCTCCCGAGCCTATGAGCCGGGAAAGAAGATATCTGATGCCGCTCTTTATCCTGTGGGGAGAGTCGTTCTTTATCCCTACGGACATGGCGATCTTGTCAGCTTTTTTGAACCCCACTCCGTAAATATCGCCTATGAGAGCGTAAGGGTTGTCTTTTACTATGGCCACGGCCGCCTTGCCGTAGGTCTTGTAGAGCTTCATGCATACGCTTGAAGAGATGTCGAAAGTGGAAAGAGCAAGGACCGTATCAGCGTATTCGCGGTGCTCTCTGTATCCGTCTTCTATGGCTCTTGCCTTGGCCGTTCCAATGCCAGAGACCTCCGTCAGCCTTTCCGGCTTTTCCAGGATGATGCTCAAAGTCTCGTCTCCGAACTTTTTCACGATGGCTGCGGCCATCTTAGGTCCTATGCCTTTTATGATGCCTGAGCAAAGGAAGGCTGCGATCCCCTCCGCGGTAGTGGGTTCAAGTTCTTCTGCAGAAGAAAAAACGAACTGCTCCCCGTATTTGGGATGCTTCTTCCACTCACCGGTGAGGCGGTAGTTCCTGCCCGTTTTTGGGTAGGCCATGTTTCCCACTGCAAAAAACTGCTCTTCTTCAGTTTCGAAGAGCAGTATGGTGTAGTAGTTGGATTCGTTGTGGAAGATCAGCTCCGCAGCTGTTCCGGTTTTTTCTTCTTTCATTTAAAAGTCGGCTTGTATATCATCCTGTTGTCAAGAGTCCTGATCCTCTCCGAGAAGTGACCTCCGTCCACGCCCTCAAGAGCCGCTTCGAAGTCGAACATCTTCGCGTCGAGCATGTCGAGGTAATGGAGAAGCTCCGCTTCCGGGAACATGGGCCTTACGGGGGATCCGAACTCTGGCTCATAGTGATGGGCAAGTATCATGTGCTGGAGCATTACGGTCTTTTCTTCTGAAAGTCCCGCCTTTTTTGCCCTCTCTTCCATCCTGATGGCTCCAAGAGCTATGTGTCCGAGAAGGTTGCCCTTTACCGTATATCCGCTGGACATGCCGAGCTCGTTGGATTCGATCTCGTTGAGCTTTTCCATGTCGTGCATTATGACACCGCAGATCACCCAGTCCTTATCGAGGTTGGTGTAGACTTCACAGGCCCTTATACCAAGGTCCAGCATGCGCTTGGTGTGGTAGAGGAGACC
>CAZTHD010000286.1:0-2639 GCA_964613315.1 uncultured Oscillospiraceae bacterium
TTCTCTTACATTTTTCCATCCGAGAGTACTCTTTGCCTGCCACTGATAGCTGTCCGCAGCCACATCCTCAGAAAGCCTCAATACAAGATCGTCTTCAGGCTTAACTCCTTCACCGGGATCATCGAACACCACTCCTTCGTTTGAGGCTTCCATGTTCCTCAGGGCATCGGGCATACCGATCTGCTGATATAGGGCTATGCTTTTTGGATCTTCATAGCGGATGATCAGGTCCTTCTTTCCAGACGCTGCGTAGTCGTACATATATCCCGATCCGTCTGGGGTCATGGTCACTGCAGGAGCGTAGGTGATCTTAGCGGTCACTCTTCCCGACGTTCCTCCGACTCTGTATACGGGTATCCTGATGGACGAAGGTATGACTTTTCCCTCATCGTTTACGGCCCCTTCCTCTGCCACGTCGGACTGGAAGTCTCCGAAGGCGAAGGTGCCGTAAGGATAGGTCGCTATCCAGTCGTCCTCCTCTTTTATCTCCCCTTCCTCATCCTTAACTACGGGGATGACGGCTTCCGGGATCTCTTTTATCTTCTCTCCTTGTCCTGCGTCGGCATAGATCGCCGCAGGCATCATGGTCATGATCATAACTGCTGCAAGCAGGACGGACGTGAGTTTCTTCAGTACATTCAGGATCTTCATGGACAGGCCCTCTCTATTTTCGATTTAGCTTTATACTTATTTGTACCGAGTATCCATTTTTTTACTCATTAAAATACAAAAATCCCCGCATCTTTTTAAGATACGGGGATATATTGCCTATTTGCGATGACTTTTAGTTAAGGACTACTTATTTTCCTTGTTCTCGTTGTAGGCTGCCTTTGCTGCGTCCACTCCGGCTTTGATGCCTTTTGCGCCGGCTTTGACTGCTTCTGAAACAACTGCTGCTACCTTGCCTGCAACCTCTGCTGCTGTGCTTGCAGCTTCCTTTGCGCCTGCTTTTACAGCTTCTACCGTTTCTCTGAACTCTGCCTGAGCCTGAGCCTTCTTGTCTACTTCCTCATACTTGATAGCTGCCTGAGCTGCTGCAAGTCTTGCGATAGGAACTCTGAAGGGGCTGCAGGATACGTAGTCGAGACCTACCTGATGGAAGAACTCTACGGATGAAGGATCTCCACCGTGCTCTCCGCATACTCCGAGGTGGATATCAGGTCTTGTCTGTCTTCCCAAGCTTGCTGCCATCTTGACGAGCTTGCCTACGCCTACCTGGTCTACCTTTGCGAACGGATCGTTCTCGTAGATCTTCTTGTCATAGTATGCTCCGAGGAACTTACCTGCGTCGTCTCTTGAGAATCCGAAGGTCATCTGTGTGAGGTCGTTGGTACCGAAGGAGAAGAACTCTGCTTCTTTTGCGATCTCGTCTGCCGTAAGAGCAGCTCTCGGGATCTCGATCATCGTTCCGACCTTGTACTGAAGCTCTGTTCCGGAAGCCTTGATGACTTCGTCTGCAGTCTTTACTACTACGTCTTTGACATACTTGAGCTCTTTGACTTCGCCTACCAGCGGGATCATGATCTCGGGTACGATCTTCCAGTCATCGTGCTTTGCGTTTACTGCAAGAGCTGCCTTGATGATGGCTCTTGTCTGCATCTCTGCGATCTCAGGATATGTGACGTCGAGTCTGCATCCTCTGTGACCCATCATCGGGTTGAACTCGTGGAGAGATGCGATGATGTCCTTGATCTGCTCAACGGTCTTGCCCTGAGCGTCTGCAAGGAGCTTGATATCTTCTTCCGTTGTAGGAACGAACTCGTGGAGAGGCGGGTCGAGAAGTCTGATGGTAACGGGGTTGCCCTGCATCGCTTCATAGATGCCCTCGAAGTCTCCCTGCTGCATCGGCTCGATCTTTGCGAGAGCCTTTACTCTGTCTTCCACTGTGTCGGAGCAGATCATTTCTCTGAATGCTGCGATACGGTCTCCTTCGAAGAACATGTGCTCTGTTCTTGTGAGGCCTATGCCCTGTGCGCCGAGCTCTAAAGCCTTAGCTGCATCATGCGGCGTATCTGCATTGGTCCTGACCTGAAGTCTTCTGTACTTGTCAGCCCATGCCATAACTCTTCCGAACTCACCTGCGATGGAAGCGTCCACTGTGGGGATCTGTCCTGCATAGATGTTCCCTGTGGAACCGTCAAGGGAGATATAGTCTCCTTCTCTGTATGTGTTTCCGCCGAGGTCGAAGCATCTTTCCTCTTCGTGCATCGTGATGTCTCCGCATCCGGATACGCAGCAGGTTCCCATGCCTCTTGCAACTACTGCAGCGTGGGATGTCATTCCGCCGAATACTGTCAGGATACCCTGAGCGGCCTTCATGCCTTCGATATCTTCAGGAGATGTCTCTCTTCTTACGAGTATGACCTTTGCCTTGGGATCTGCATCCACTGCAGCCTTTGCGTCCTCTGCAGAGAGAACGATCTTTCCGCAGGCTGCTCCCGGAGATGCTCCAAGGCCCTTGCCTATGGGCGTAGCGGCCTTAAGTGCAGCTGCATCGAAGGTCGGGTGAAGCAGTGAATCGAGGTTTCTCGGCTCGATCATGAGGACTGCTTCTTTTTCATCGATCATACCCTCGTCAACGAGGTCGCATGCGATCTTGAGAGCAGCCTGAGCCGTTCTCTTGCCGTTTCTTGTCTGGA
>CAZTHD010000287.1:0-2637 GCA_964613315.1 uncultured Oscillospiraceae bacterium
GTGGGGAAAAATCTGATATAAATAGAAAAAAGTACCATATTGTCGGTAAATAACATGTTCCGTTCAAACATACGGAGAATGGAGGTAAAGATGAAGAACAGTTTCAAGCGCCTGGCAGCACTGCTTTTGGCTCTGATAATGGTCGCAGGCTCATTCGTATCAGCATTTGGGTCTACTCTCGACATTTCAGCAAGAGACGGTGAAAACGCCAAAAGAGTACACGTCTATACCGATGAAGAGTTCGCAGCTCTTGATCAGGATGTATTCAGCATGATCGGAAGCATCGAAGTAGTGGCGCAGGCTGACAAAACTGCTGCCTACGGAGCAGGCTCCTATCTAACGGAAGAGGACTATGCAGCCCTCGTACCAAACGTGATCGAAGCCATAGAAGCATCCGCTACCTACGTAGAAGGGACGCTGCAGCAGAACGGAAACTTCCTGGTATGGATGACCACGTCAGGGATCCCATGCTGCTATGATCCGAGGATCGAGGCAGAACTCCATAAACCGGCTAAAAATACTTACGACGAGATCATGGCCTTCGAGGCAGACGCCGAGAGATGGGGAGCCGAGCTTGCATCATCGATAAGCGCATCGACCTCATCTGCAGGGCACAGCCCAACGTCTACTTCCATAGGCCTCATACAGCCATATTGGGAGAGCAGTTCAAGCTATGCTGACAGCTCTTTCACAAGCTATTCTCCTTACTACAAAACTATGTGGCAAAACCTCTATGGAGCCACCGGCGGTACGGGCGTACGCTACTCCATGACCAACGCTACCGTAGATAACGTGGCAAAGGCCATTCAGCAGTGCGGGCTGGTCATCATGGACTCCCACGGCACCACCGACTACTCGGGAAGCAGCGGCGACTATACGAGCCGAGCCAACAGCTCCTACCTTTGCCTTACAACGAGCAGCGGCATCACAAGCACCGATACCCAGGCAAAGAGCGGAACTTACGGCACCTACTATGACTGCCTCAAAGGTTCGGGCTACGCCTACGTAAACGGCCAGTGTATAGCAAACCACATGACGGCCAACGCTCCCGGAAGCCTCCTTTACATGGGCATATGCCTTGGCATGGCAACGGATAAGATGTTCACTGCTCTCAGAGCAAAGGGCGTCGAAGTCGTATACGGCTATTCCCAGTCAGTCACCTTCACAGGTGAAAAATCATACATGCAGTCGATCCTTGGTTACGTAAAGAACGGCGATACTTTCGCATCTGCTCTTTCCAAGACCAAGTCGTCCCTTGGGTCGTGGGATCCTGCATATTCAAGCTACTCACAGTCCCAGGCTGTAAGGAACAAGGTAGCATTCCCCATCGCGGTATCCTCAGAAGATACTTATCCCGGACATGGCAACGTGGATGCGGTGCAGACCGTATACTCCACCTGGGCGCTCTTCGGAAGCAGCCAGCCCTCATCATATACGGTGACTGCAACTTCCAATAATACGAATTACGGAACTGTATCGGTAAGCGGATATACCATCACTGCAAGTCCAAAGACCGGTTACTACGTTTCCGGATATACGGTGACCAGCGGATCGGCGACAGTCACACAAAACGGTAATACCTTCACTGTGACGCCTTCTTCCGACTGCACCGTGTGCATCAATTTCGCTGCAAAGACAACGGTGAGTGTCACCTGTGTTGCGAACGGATCTACTTATCAGACCCTTTCCTGCTATTCAGGAGAGACCGTAACGCTTCCTTCCTCGGCTGCTGCAGTGAGCGGATGGACCTTTGCCGGCTGGGCCTCAAGCGAGGTGGCCCAGACTTCTTCAAAGCCGAGCTACTACGCTCCCGGACAGACGGTGACTGTAAACTCCAATGCTACAGTTTATGCAGTATATACTCAGACGACTTCAAGCGGAGGAACGGAAACAGTCTATGAACTCGTTACTTCGACTCCTTCAAGCTGGGCGGGAGATTACGTCATAACAAGCGATGCATCCGCATCCTACGTAGTCAAAGGACTTTCCGGCAACAGAGTAAGCTACGAGACATCCTCCAACGGCGGCGCAGCGGCATTCTCCTCAACGGGAATGACGCGTTCAGGAACGACACTTAGAAACGTCAGCGACCAGTACGTATTCACCGCTGCAGCAAGCGGATCATACTTTAGCTTTAGAAACAAGTCCACAGGTACCTACCTTGCAAGCTACAAGAACGTCCTTTATACCTATACTTCACTCAGTACCAGCTATTGCCGCTGGACTCCGACAGTCAGCGGATCTGCTGTTATGATGAAGAATACGGCGAGCAGCAGATATCCATATATGGGATATTCAAGCGGCGTATTCCAGCTTCTCAGCTCATCGAGCTCGAGGGTATACCTCTGGAAGGCAACTACGGGAGCATCCTCTGCTACCGTATATACCACTTCGCCTTCAACAGGTTCTACGCAGCCGACAGATCCCGATCCTGAAGTACCGGTGACCACGTATACCGTAAGCTTCTCCGTACCATCGGGAGTCAGCTCTGTGGCCAGCCAGACTGTAGAAGCTGGACATTCCGTCACGCTTCCTGCAGCAGGCGCTCCCAGCGGATATACCTTCGTAGGATGGGTAACGGGAACTGTCAACAATGCATCTTCAAGGCCTTCATCGGTATTGACAGGTTCATATACG
>CAZTHD010000288.1:0-2632 GCA_964613315.1 uncultured Oscillospiraceae bacterium
TGAAAGAAAGAGGTACTATCTTGGACCAGTCTCTCGGTTTGAATCTGCTGACGTAAAGACTTTGGGAGAATCTCGTTACTCCGCAAAGGGTCAGCCAGGTTCCGAAAAACATCGTGAGCATGGATTCAGTGACCTGATTGCTGAGGACCGAAAAACCGTAAAGCAAAGTCACGAGTCCTTCTACAAGAGTGGTTTCCGTAAGTCTTCTTGCGCCTCTTCCGGATACAGCGTAAGCTATCGTGTTGCACGTACCCGCAATGAACATGACTATTCCTACGAGGAAAGCCACGTCGTAAAAGGTGCTGGTGTAGAAGAAGAAACAGAAAGCTCCTGCTCCGCTTATGAGTATCCCTGAAATAAGGACGAGTAATCTCATTGAACTTCTCCTTGACTATAAAAGTGCATTGCAGATCTCTATGAAATCTGTATGTGATTGTTTCTTCATCTGAAGAGCTTCTTCGATGGGCACGTAGATGATCTCGTCACCGTGGATGCCTATGGCCGAACTTTCGACTCCCTTTTCGATGAGCTCTGCAGCTTTGACGCCCATTCTCGATGCAAGGACTCTGTCTCTTGCAGTTGGGCTTCCGCCTCTTTGGATATATCCGAGAAGAACGGTCTTAGTCTCGCATCCTGTCTTGAGCTCTAAGAACTCTGCAAGGGCCTGTGTGGAGAGAGCTACTCCCTCAGCCTTGATGATAATGCTGTGGAGCTTGCCTCTGGCAACGCCGGCCTTTACCTCGTCGCAGATCTTGTCGATGTCGTAAGCCTGCTCGGGGATAAGTATATCCTCTGCTCCTCCTGCAAGCCCCGCATAAAGAGCGATATCTCCGCAGTGCCTTCCCATGACTTCGATGACTGTTGTTCTGCCCATGGAGGACGAGGTGTCTCTGATGTTTCCTACTGCTGCTACGGCAGTGTTGACGGCTGTGTCGAATCCTATGGTGGTATCGGTGTAACCAAGGTCATTGTCTATGGTCCCCGGAAGTCCGTAAACCTTCATGCCCGTCTGCTTGCTGAACTCAAGACCGCCCGTTAGAGTTCCGTCGCCTCCGATGACGACGAGAGCTTCGATGCCGCGCTTTTTGAGGTTCTCATATGCCTTCTGACGGCCCTCCGGAGTCCTGAAGGAGTGGCTCCTTGCAGTACGGAGTATGGTACCTCCTCTGTGTATGATATCCGCAACGGATGCTATGTTCATCTGCTGGATATCGTCTTCGATCATTCCGTGGTATCCCTGATAGATACCGAACACCTCCATGCCCTTTGAGAGGCAGCCTCTGACGACTGCTCTGACGCATGCGTTCATTCCCGGCGCGTCTCCGCCGCTTGTCAGTACTCCTACTTTCTTATCTTTTATCCTTCTACCTATCTGAAGCAGTCATCTCAGAACGCTTCTACTATCTCGTTCCTGAATTCCTGACCGGGATCTACCCACATGTCGTAATCCAGTTTAAATTTATTACCTGTTTTCATGACGAGGAGCGCCACCGGGCACTCTCCAAGGTGCCTTCTGGCTATCCTCGAAAATACGGTCAGCCCTTCTTTTTCTTCGAAGCTGGCCGGAATGACTATCTTCACCATAGAGATGCGGCTTGCCCTTCTCTCGTAGCGGTCGTCCGTCCTTCCGTATCTTTCTATGGGCTCCACGCTGTCTGCGAGGAGCTTGGGATTGCCGTCCTCTTTAAGATCAAGCTTTCCCGTTATGACGACAACGCTGTCCACGTCTAGATTTGCTCTGTCTCGCTCGAAGGTCTTGGGGAAGACGACCACATCTATCTGGCCGTAGAGGTCCTCAAGGGTTATGAAGGCCATCTGCTGGTTCTTCTTCGTGATCAGATTTCTTCTCGAAGTTATGAGTCCGGCCATCCTTACGGTCTGCCCATCCTTTATATCACCTGCCTCGAGCTTTGCAAAGGGGTCAGTTTCCTCACCTTCCTCCTCGTAAAGTGTCGAAAGCTTTTGCGTATCCATATCCGTGATATCTGAGATCACTATCTTGTACTCCGAAAGGGGATGGTCAGTAAGGTATATGCCCAGCATCTCCTTTTCCATCGACATGAGGTTCTTCTTGTCGAACTCAGCGACGTTCGGAAGATGCCTTTCCAGCTTTATGGAAGGTCCCGCAATATCGAAGAGGCTTATCTGCCCGCTCAGGGTGTTCTTTGCGCTGCTCTGGGCAGAGTCTATGAGATCTCCTATGCAGGCAAGCTTTTGAGCTTTGTTTCCAGGGAAGCAGTCAAGAGCTCCTGCCTTTATGAGGCATTCGATCCCAGTCCTGTTGATCTTCTTTACGTCCAGGCCGTCGACGAATTCGAATATGTCTTCCGGCATATGAGCTTCTCTTGCCCTTATTATCTCTTCGACCAGAGCTTCTCCTACGTGCTTTACGCCCAGGAGTCCGTAGCGTATATTGCCGCTTTCAGTAGAGAAGTGGCTCTTTGACTTCGTGACGTCAGGCGGCAGCACCTGTATGCCCATGTCGTTCGCATTCCTTATGAGGCCTGCGACGGCATCGGGACCTGCGGGATAGGTCATGAGCGATGCCATGAACTGGGCAGGATAATGGCATTTGAGTAAATCATAAAGCCAGTGAATTATTACATCTTATTGGCTATAAAGATATTAAAAG
>CAZTHD010000289.1:0-2622 GCA_964613315.1 uncultured Oscillospiraceae bacterium
CACAACCCATTAAAGCGAGTCCTCTTGCTAATTCCATTGTTTTTCCTCCTAAAAAATAATTGTGTGTTTATACATTTGAACGGACCCTCTTGTCCGCTAAATATCTCTATTCTTCGCTTGCCTGCCCGATGAACATCATGACGAGTGTTGCGAATATGTATGCCTGTATGGCTCCGGAGAACCAGTCGAAGTATAACGAGAGCACTGCGGGAATACCCAGCTCCAGCACCGGGATGACTCCGAGGAGCTCTCCGACCTTTCCGGGGATGAGCCCGAAGAGAGCCGAATTCGCAGCGCCTAAAGCTGCATATACAAGAGACGTGATGACCACGCCTGAGAGCACGTTTCCGAAATGACGGAAGGACATGGATATGGGCCTGAATACTTCACCGAGCACGTTGAAAGGAGCCATGATGAAGACCGGTTCCAGATAGCTCTTGAGATACGGTCCGAGGCCCTGGGTCTTGATCTTTGTCCTTGTGAGAATGACAAAGAAGGTTATGCCCCATGCAAGTATGGACATTACCTCTCCCGTGGGCGGGAAGAATCCGAAGAGCGATGAAAGGCTCTGGGTTATGGAAGCCAGCATTATGGTGCCTACGAAGGGCACGATCTTTCTCCATTTTTCGCCCATGTTCTGTACCACCAGCCCGTCAACGAAGTTGTAAAGCCACTCTACCGCAGCCTGCCTCTTCGAAATATCCTTGACTTTCAGATCGTGTGTAGCCCATGCGAGAACGCAGGTCACCACGATGGTGAGAGCAAAGGACAGGAGCATAGTCACCGTGATGTTGATGCCGCCAAGAACGGGTATTGTGTAAATTATCTTGGCACCGTGGATATCTACCGTCATTTTTATTGATCCTTTTCCTTTTTGAAATAGTTAAAAAGATTCATGATTTTTATGGTCAAATTCGGCATGATGAGGGGAAGGAGCCCCGTCAGCATAGCCGGATAATCACCCTTGTTAAGGAGCATGGAAGCGCCTGCCCAGACCGCAAAAAGCGTCATTCTGCCGAGATAGGATCTCGTCATCATGCCTTTTGCGTTTTCGCCCGCTTCCAGTGTCTTCTGAACGGACATGCACAGCCAGATAAATCCGAGTATGGCAACGGCGGAGCCTCCGATCAGAAAAATGAGATTTCTAAGGTTGAAGATATGAAGTCCCAGGAAAACAGCAATGACCAGGCCGTCCATAGCAAGAACGCCCAGAGATATATGCCTGATCTCTTTTAAAGCTGAAGGATCTACTTTCATAGATATTTGACCTCATTCTAAAACATTATTGATTATACAGAAGACTAACGATGCTTGCGATATGAGATTTTTCTATTTTTGTCTTCTTCCTTTGTGTTTTTTGCCAAGAACTGCATGCACAGCTTGTATATGGTTGTGAAAGATGACAAAAGACCTATTATTATCGCAAGCAAAATGACCCATGGCCCAAGATCCAGCTTCTTTCTGAGCCACATTCCGAGAAGGCAAAGAAGCACCGGCGGCACCACTATGGTAAAACCCATTTGTCCGTATATCGATACGTAGTTCAAGGCCTCCCTAAGCCACTTTCTGTCTACCTTGAACATTTTTTATTCCCCGCCGGTCTTGAGCACGTCTATGGTGACACCTGCTTCCCTGAGCATGGCTTCTCCCAGCTCGTCGGGATAAGGCTCTGCTATGACTACCCTCTTGATACCTGCGTTTATTATCATCTTAGAACAGATGGAACAGGGCTGGGTGGTGCAGTAAAGGACGCTGCCTCCGATGTTCTGCCCAAGGGTTGCAGCCTGGATAATGGCATTCTGCTCAGCATGAAGCCCGCGGCAAAGCTCAGCCCTCTGTCCCGAAGGCACTCCGAGCTTTTGGCGGAGACATCCGGTCTCCTCACAATGAGTTATGCCCTCAGGCGTGCCGTTGTATCCGGTGGCCATGATGCGGTGGTCTTTGACTATGACCGCGCCTACGCCTCTTCGAAGGCAGGTGGAACGGGTCCTTGCAAGATTCGCAAATCCCATGAAGTATTCATCCCAATCAGGTCTGTCCATTTTTACACCTCCATATGATCTAAGATCCCGGCAGCGCCATTTACGCTGCCGGAGCAATTTATTTCAGTAAAACACCTCGTCAAGATAGAGTCCCTGAGGCGGAGCCGTATGGCCCGCCTTTGACCGGTCACAGTACGAAATGGTGTCTTTTATAGAATCCGGGTCTCTTTTTCCAAGGCCTACTTCCACTAAGGTACCGACGATGATCCTGACCATGTTGTAAAGGAATCCGTTTCCGGAAACGGAAATGAGGATCTCTTTGTCATCGCCCGATACACTGAGATCGTATATGGTCCTGACCGTGCTCTCCTTGGGACTTCCGGCCGACTGGAAGCATGCAAAATCGTGCTCCCCAATAACGTATCCTGCAGCTTTAGACATCGCTGCAAGATCCAGCTTTCCCGCCACCTGATAGCAGTAGTTCCTTAAAAAGACGTCAGGTTCCCGTCCGTGTCTTATCTTGTAAAGATATCTCTTTCCTTTTGAAGAATATCGGGCATGAAAATCCTCCGGCATTTCCCTTGCCTCAAGTATGCGTATCTCGCCTATGCCCTCGAGCCTGTCCATTGCAAGGGCATAG
>CAZTHD010000290.1:0-2594 GCA_964613315.1 uncultured Oscillospiraceae bacterium
TGCAAGCGCCTGTCGGTGACGATGGGCGTTTTTTGTATGCCCGCTGCCATCAAAACAGTAAGGAGGAAAAAGAATGGAAGTGATCAAAGGCGGCCTGGACGGACGCGTGGATATCGCTCTCGACTATTTCGATGCGTCGATCAACCGTATCTCTGCATGGGTGACCGGTTATCGCAATATGCAGAAAGCATTGCTTTTTGCTTTGCTGCAGCCTGTTGAAGAATTGAAACGGCTGCAGGATAATAATAGTTTTACCAAATTCATGGTTATGCAGGAGGAACTTAAACCCGCCAGCCCTGCAATTGCAAAGCTTGCCGGGTCTTTTTGATGGTGATTATCATTTAGGAATTTCTTTTACTCAGGGCGGCTTCTATGAATCCCATGAAGAGGGGATGGGCGTGATTGGGTCTGCTCTTGAACTCGGGATGGTACTGCACTCCTACAAAGAAGGGCATGTCGCTTATTTCAACCGTTTCCACAAGTCTTCCGTCAGGAGAAAGGCCGGAGATCCTGAGGCCTGCTTTTTCGAAAGCTTCCCTGTAATCGTTGTTGTATTCGTAGCGGTGACGGTGCCTTTCGGAAATCTCTTCCTCTCCGTAGCAGCGTTCCATGGTCGTTCCGGGTACGATCCTGCAAGGGTAGGCGCCGAGCCTTAAGGTACCGCCTTTATCTATCTCATCGCTCTGGCCGGGCATAAAGTCTATGACCTTGTGAGCAGAGCCCGGATCGAATTCTCCAGAGTTGGCGTCCTTTATCCCAAGAACGTTTCTTGCGAACTCTATGACCTCTATCTGCATTCCGAGGCATATGCCGAAATATGGGATACTGTTTTCCCTCGCATACTTTGCAGAGACTATCATCCCTTCTATGCCTCTGTCTCCGAATCCTCCCGGCACTATTATCCCGTCATAGCCGGAGAGCATCTCCGTAGCGTTATCTTCCGTTATTTCCTCCGAATCTATCCAGCCTATATCCACATTCGTGCGCAGCCAGTAACCTGCATGGTGCAGAGCCTCGGCGACCGACAGATATGCATCGTGGAGCTGTACGTATTTGCCCACCAGAGCTATCCTGACGGTTCCTTCCGCCGCCTTTATATTCTCTATCATTGCCCTCCAGGTCCTCAGATGGGGCTCCTCCGTCTCCAGATCAAGCTCCCTGCATATGACTCTGGCAAGGCCCTTTTCCTCCAGTGCAAGAGGTGCCTCGTAAAGTATGGGCAGGGTCAGGTTTTCGATGACGCAGTCTTGCTTGACGTTGCAGAAATCCGCTATTTTCTTGAATATGGTTTCGTCAGTTATGGGTTCATCGCACCTCAGGACTATGATGTCCGGGCTTATGCCCATGCCCTGAAGCTCTTTGACGGAGTGCTGGGTGGGCTTTGACTTGTGTTCACCGGAAGCCTTCAAATAGGGCACCAAGGTGACGTGGACATAAAGGCAGTTTTCTCTTCCGACCTCATATCCTATTTGTCTTATAGCCTCTATGAAGGGCTGGGATTCTATATCTCCTATAGTTCCGCCTATCTCGGTTATGACAACGTCGGCGTCTGTCTCAGTACCTACCCTGTATATGAAGTGTTTTATCTCGTCGGTGATATGCGGAATGGTCTGTACGGTCTTTCCCAGGTAATCACCCTTTCTTTCCTTCATTATGACATTGCTGTAGACTTTTCCCGTGGTCAGATTAGAGAAGCGGTTCAGGTCCTCGTTTATGAATCTCTCATAGTGCCCCAGATCAAGATCCGTTTCAGCTCCGTCCTCAGTCACGTAGACTTCTCCGTGCTGATAGGGGCTCATGGTCCCCGGATCCACGTTTATATATGGATCCAGCTTCTGGGCGGCAACCTTGAGCCTTCTTGCTTTAAGCAGCCTTCCTATGGATGCCGCTGTGATCCCTTTGCCAAGGCCTGATACGACTCCTCCGGTCACGAATATGTATTTGGTCATTTTCGGCAGCCTTCCTTTCCTTTCAGTCCACCGTATATATCCAGCCGGCAGGAGCTTCGATGCGCCCCATCTGTATGCCGGTAAGAGTATCGTACAGTTTCTGAGTTATTTCTCCGGACCTTTTAAGGCCTGAAGGGAGTTTGATGATCTTTTCTCCGTAGGTGATACTTCCCACGGGGGAGATGACTGCAGCGGTGCCGCAGAGGCCCGCTTCGTCGAAATCGTCTAGTTCGTCAACGGCTATCCTTCTTTCCTCCACCTTTATGCCCAGATATTCGCTCGCGACCGCGAGCATGGATCTTCTGGTAATGGAGGGAAGTATGGAATCGGATTTTGGCGTTATGATACGCTTGTCCTTTGTGACGAAGAATATATTGGCTCCACCGGTCTCCTCTATGAAGTTTCTTCCCGCAGGATCCAGATAGAGGTTTTCATCCTGTTCTGACATCACAGGGAAGGCAGAAGCTGAGCTGGGGGTGAAGATGGACAAGAAGAACTGAGGTGGGAGGAGGAGCCCAGCCGCTGGTCTTACCTTCAGTAGCTTCATCAGCCCTTCCAGCTGGACCATCAGCTCCCTCCTGCTCTCCTGCAATGCTGACATCCTCTGCTCCAGTTCATCTTTCCTCTGCCTGTCAGAAAGGAAAC
>CAZTHD010000291.1:0-2574 GCA_964613315.1 uncultured Oscillospiraceae bacterium
GTAGCAAACCGAACAACACCCTCGGCCTTCTTTCAGGTCTCATGGGCACGCCGGCTGAGGAAGAGGACGAGGACGAGATAGAAGCAGCGGACGCAGCCAACAACTCCATCCTTTCAGCTCTGATGGGAGGATCGAACAACACTTCGAGCATGCTGACCAGCCTCGCAAGCAGCCTCGGCATAGACAAGAAGATAGTAAGCAAAGTTCTCATCGCGGCAGCTCCCATGCTCCTAAAAAAGGTCATGAGCCTTGTGAGCACCGACACCAGCGCCAGCACGTCGACATCCTCTTCAAAGAAAAAGAAGAAGACTGAAAGCGCCGCTGCAGATCCACTTTCTTCACTTCTCGGAGGGCTCTTAGGAGAAGAAGAGGAGGAAGAAACAAAACCCAAGAAGAAAAAGACCAGCTCGAGCACGAGTTCGGCAAAGAAAAAGACCTCAAAGAAAGAGGAGGAAGAAGATCCCATGGCAGATATCGCAAGCGCCCTTCTTTCCACCCTCTTGAGCGGAAAGTAATCATCCCGTAATCATACAAGGAGAAAAAAAATGGCAGAAAAGAAAGAAACAAAAGCGCCTGAGAAGAACTATTCGACCAAAGGCGCAACAGGCAAAAGAGTAGCCGCCATATGCTTCTGGCTCCTGGCCGTGGCATGCGAGCTCGTTGCCATCATGAACCTCACCGGTAAGTGGTATCTTCCGGAGTACTTCTCGGGACTTCCCGACAACTACCTCCTCTATCTCATCGCATTCCTTGTACTGGACCTCATCTTCCTCATCATAGGTTCCCAGTTCTGGAAAAATGCGAACCACATCGATCCGGCATCAGAGAAGAACAAGGTTGCATTCTTCCTTCAGAACCAGATGGGACTCATCATGTCCATCATCTGCTTCGTCCCCTTCATCGTGATGCTCCTCAAGAGCGACAAGGAGGGAACTCTGAAGCTCTCGAAGAAGAACAAGACTATAGTTCTCGTAGTAGCTATCGTAGCCCTCGTCCTCGGCGGACTTCTCTCCGTAGACTGGGATCCGATCTCATCCGAAGAAAAGACTGCAGCTATCGCAAACCACGGAACGGATACGATCTACGTAACTCCCTACGGCCACTGCTATCATTACTATGATGACTGCCAGTCCCTCACAAGGAGCAATCCGATACTGGTAAAGAATGCCGACTGGTATGACGCAAGCATGAGCGAGATCGAATGCGCCATCGACCACAACTACACGAAGCTCTGCTCCTTCTGCGCAAAGAGAGCAGGAGAGATCGAAGAGTAATAAAGATCTGAATATGCAAAACAGGATCCTGCAAAGGGTCCTGTTTTTATTGTGAAGTCAAAACCGGCAGAGCCCCTCGTACATAGGGAACTACGCAGCAAGTGTGGAGCTAGTCTTCATATGAGCTTTTCGCTCCTGGCGTAGGAAAGTGTCTGCTTAAGAGCCATATCCTTATCTATGCCGGCAAGCCTGAGTTTATGAGCATACTCTAAAAGCTCCGTAAAGTAAGATCCCGGCTCAAGACCTGCCTCTATGAGATCTCTTCCCTGAACGAAGGGCTTTGCCATGGTTTCTTTATAGATGCGGTATCTTTCAAAAAGGAAATCGCTGTCCCCCTCGAAGGGATCGTTTCCCGACATGACGGGCCTGTCCGCCATGGAGAAGTATATCAGGTCTTCAGGCGCTGCCGCCGAATCGAAGAGCTTGTTTGTTTTCTTTACCGGAGACTTTGAATATGCCAGCATATTGGGTTTCATGTGAAGAGGGACCATGCCAAGAACGTATTCTTTTACTTCTTTTTCTCCGCATATCCTGTCAAGGAATGACTCTATGAGGGGGATTCCTTCAGCCTCGTGTCCGTAAGCGTGTATGCGGCCGTTCTTTTCCTCCGTCGTGAGCACTTTTCCGAAGTCGTGGCAAAGGCAAAGGAGCATGAAGGCGTAGGGATCCTTCACTTTATCTCTGAAGGAGGCACCCCTGTCGAGGACCTCCATGGTATGGACCCACACGTCGCCTTCCGGGTGGAATACGGGATCCTGCTCTATACCTATCAGGCTTTCAGGCTCAGGAAACCATATGCCCAGCTGGCCTTCATCCCTTAATACTTCAAAAAAGACTGAAGGCTTTTTGCCCTTGAGAAGGGCTTTCTTCATCTCTTCTTCGACTCTTTCCCTTGAGAGAGCTGAAAGATCTATGCTGCGGCAAAGCTCCAAAGTCTCTTTGGCTACGCTGAATCCGAACCTCGAAGCGAACTGGGCGCCCCTTAGTACCCTTAAAGGATCTTCTGCAAAGCTATTGTCGCTGACGTGCCTTAAGATCCCTTTTTCAAGGTCTTCCCTGCCATGGAAATGATCCACGATCTCGCCGGTCAGCACATCTTCCATCATGGCGTTGACTGTAAAATCGCGCCTGGAAGATGCGGCCTTTGTTCCGATGAAGGGATCTACATCTATCTCAAAATCCCTGTGGCCTCTGCCTACAGCCTTCTCTTTCCTCGGCATGGCTATATCCAGGTGATATCCCTTGAGAGAATGCTCATGTACGGTAAGGAAGCAAGCAACCGAAAACAAGAGATAGACCG
>CAZTHD010000292.1:0-2534 GCA_964613315.1 uncultured Oscillospiraceae bacterium
AGAAGAAATAGATGATTCAACTTTTACTGTGGATAGTTTCTTAGAATTATTTGCTTGTATCGGGACGCAAACGGCGTCTTTAGCCATGCCCCCATTACCGGGAAGCGCATATATGACTTCCACGTCCTTGTTCTCTTTGATCTTCTTAATGATGGCGTGCTCTCTGCCGCCGCTTCCGACTACCAGTACTTTCATTTTCTTTGACCTCTTACTTTTTCTTGGATATTGATGCAGGATCTGCTTGAAACGGCTGTTGCGAGAGAGCCGATTTTTCCGGCGAGCAAGCAGGATTGAATTTGGAGGAACGCAGGGCCGCATTCCGGTCAAGTGACCCAAATTCACTGCGAGCAAGCCGCATGAAAAATCGAGCGACGAAGCGTTGAGCCGTTGAAAGCAAAACTGCATCAAGATCGATTTTACTTTTTATTCTAAGCTGCAAAGAGCAGCGCAATTCGAAATGACTATCAATGATGGAACAGTCTCATGCCCGTAAAGCACATGACCATACCGTATCTGTCTGCTGTCTCGATGACGTTATCGTCTCTGATGGATCCGCCGGGCTCCGCTATATACTGAGCGCCTGACTTTCTCGCTCTTTCAACGTTGTCTCCGAAGGGGAAGAACGCATCGCTTCCAACGGTTATGCCTGTCTGCGTAGCTATCCATGCCTTCTTTTCCTCTGCAGTGAGCGGTTCCGGCTGATACTTGAATCTAAGCTGCCACTCGCCGTCGCGAAGGACGTCATCGCACTCGTCGGAGATATATACGTCTATGGCGTTGTCTCTGTCCGGCCTTCTTATATCGTCAAGGAAGGGAAGCTCAAGAACTTTCGGGCACTGCCTTAAGTACCAGTTGTCAGCCTTGTTTCCTGCGAGCCTCGTGCAGTGTATCCTGCTCTGCTGGCCTGCGCCTACACCTATGGCCATTCCGTCCTTTACGTAGCATACGGAATTGGACTGGGTGTATTTGAGGGTGATGAGGGAAAGTATCATATCGATCTTAGCCTCTTTGGAAAGTTCCTTGTTCTTTGTGACGACGTTAGAGAGAAGTTCTTCGTCTATTTTGAAATTGTTGTGTCCCTGTTCGAAGGTGACTCCAAAGACGTCCTTTGTCTCCTGGGGAGCCGGTACGTAGGAAGGATCGATCTCTACTACGTTGTACTTGCCGCCCTTCTTTGTTTTAAGTATCTCGAGAGCCTCGTTTGTATATCCGGGAGCTATGACTCCGTCACTTACTTCATATTTAAGATAGGTCGCCGTATCTGCATCGCATACGTCGGAAAGAGCTGCCCAATCTCCGTAGGATGAGAGCCTGTCTGCTCCTCTTGCCCTGATATATGCACAGGCAATAGCTGAAAGCTCCTTGTCCGTATCTACGAAATAGATCTTTCTTTCGATCTCAGTAAGGGGTCTTCCAACGGCAGCGCCTGCAGGGCTTACGTGCTTAAAGCTGGCTGCTGACGGCATCCCTGTAGCCTCTTTGAGCTCCCTTACTAGCTGCCAGGAGTTAAGAGCGTCCAGGAAGTTTATATATCCGGGCTTTCCGTTAAGGACCTTGACGGGAAGATCGGAACCGTCCTTCATAAAGATCTTTGAGGGTTTCTGATTGGGGTTACAACCGTATTTGAGTTCAAGTTCGTTCATTATTTCTTTATCCCTTTCTATTTGTATAATACCGACCATACCATGCTCTCCGGCAGTACTTCGACGCTAGATCTTTCAAGCGGCTTGCCTGCGGAGAATTTGGTAATCAATCTCCTAAGTGCTTGTTGAATATCTTTACTTCTCCCTTTACGTAGGTATAGAGGGAGACCTTGTTGTCGCTGTTTAAAGCCGCCCAAACTTCTTCAGGGGAAGGAAGGCTGACTTCTATGGGCTCGCCTTCAAAGGAGGGAAGCGGGTTCCCGTCGCCCTTGTAGGTGCTGATAAAATATGCTTTCCCGTCGGGGCATGCCTCGTAGGAGAAGAACTCCCTTAAGCAATGTCCGTCTTTATGCTTTAGTATCGAAAGCTCAAAACTCTTGTCTTCATATATGATGGCTGAGATCCTCGGAGTAAAGTTCGGTTCGTCGGGCTCATACTCTCTCGTCATGAGAGCCTTTCTGAAATCTCCGAATTCGGCTACCGTATCAGTCTGGTCGCCGTTGGTTACTACCAGGGCTTCTCCCATCTTTCTTACGGGATGGTAGATGATGAGGCTTGGATCTTTCATCTTGGAAGGATCGTGGGCTTCTGTCTTTATGCCGTCTTCAGTGAGCGTAAAGACTCTGTTCCTGCTGTTTTCGGATCTTCCCATGATCCAGTAATATACCGTGTCGTTTCCGACCACTATGCCTCTGCCCGGATAAGGGTTGTTCTTTAAGAGTTCTAATAAATCCTGCATATCTTCAGCTCCTTTTCTCGACTATTTCCGCCGATATCTTCTCCACAGCTCTGGGAAGAAGTATCCATTCCGCCTGTTCCATTATCCTTTTCTGAAGTATCTCGGGGGTATCTCCCTCGAGAACGTCTACAGCCTTCTGGAAAATGATCCTG
>CAZTHD010000293.1:0-2531 GCA_964613315.1 uncultured Oscillospiraceae bacterium
GCATTAAAGAACTGATGGTTCGCCGTCACATTCGGAGACGGGATGAGTATGCTCGGCCTGCCGCATGCAGCTATTTCCGAAACTGCTATTGCACCGGATCTGCTGATGACTATATCGGATGCGCACATGAGCTGAGGCATATTGTACGCATATGCCATGAGCGTGACGAATTCCGGAAGCTTTCCGTCTCTGTTTCCGTCCACTATCTGTCTTATTTCATCGTAATATCTGTTGCCTGTAACGAATATGACTTTTACGTCGTAACAGGTGCTGTCATTTTCCAGCCTTTGTATGAGTTGTATGGATTCCTCGTTTATGACCTGCGCCCCGAGACTGCCCCCGAATATCAGTATGAGCCGTTCGTTTTCCTTAAGTCCAAGGTCAGCTCTGCATTTATTTCTGTCCAAAGCTGAGAATTCAGCACGTACAGGATTTCCTGTCAGCACCGCTCTGTCGGGGTGTGCAAAATACTTCTGCGTACCGTCAAAGCTTATGAATACTTTATTCGCAAATCTTGATATGAGCTTGTTGGCAACTCCGGGCATCGCATTCTGCTCATGGACAAAACAAGGGATGCCGTGTTTCTTTGCCTGAAGAAGCACAGGACCGGTAACGTAGCCGCCGGTACCGATGGCTATGTCAGGTTTGAACTCTTCAAGTATCTCGATCATTTCCCTGCTGCCGCTCAAAGTATCGTGTATGGTCTTTATATTGGAAAGCAGATGCTTCCTGTCGAAGCCCTTGGCATCTATGCTTTTTATCTCGTATCCGGAGGCCGGAACGAGCTGATTTTCCATGCCTGTTTTCGTCCCTACGAAAAGGATTTTTGAATCAGGATTTTTTTCTTTTATCTTATCGGCGATAGCAATACCGGGATATATATGACCTCCGGTCCCGCCGCATGAAATCAATACGTTCATTATTATTTCTCCGATCCTTCTTCTGTTATTTCTTCATCGGTAAATCTTGCCTGTTTAGATACATTATACACTATTCCGAGTTCTGCCATATAGAGAATAAGAGCATTACCTCCCGCAGAAACAAGAGGAAGCACCACTCCCGTCGGAGGTGCCGTGGCTGTGACCACAGCAACGTTCAATATGACCTGGAGACCAAGGTGCAGTGCTACACCTCCCGCAAGGAGCATGCCGAATCTGTCTTTAGCCCTTATCGAAACGCTGAACAGCAGATACACAAGAGCAAGATATGCGATCAAAAGGACCATTATCCCGACAAATCCAAGTTCTTCCCCTATTATCGCAAGAATGAAGTCGCTTTGGGCTTCGGGAAGGTAAAATGCTTTTTGAATGGAATTACCAAGTCCGACACCGAATACACCGCCTGAGCCCATGGCCAGAAGCCCTTGGCACACCTGGTACCCAGAACCCAGAGCATCGTCAAAAGGTCTCATGAATGAAGTTACACGCTCCATCATATATCCGCCTTTGAACAGCAGAAGGAATGCTAATCCCACGACGGCCAATACTGCTATAGCAAGAAGGTAAATGATCGGAAGTCCGGCAAGGAACATCATCCCGAAAATCAGGGCGACTACTATGAGAGCTGTGGACAGGTTCGGCTGTTTGTAAATGAGAAAAAACGCTGCAGCAGCAATGAGTAAAGCAAATGCTACCCATTTGAACTTTACTGCGTAGTCCCTGCTCTTTGCATAGAGCCATGCAAAGAAAAGAATCATCGATGATTTGACTATCTCTCCAGGCATGATGGTGATCCTTCCGTTCAGCAGTTCTATCCACCTTGTCGCATTATTGATAGTCTTGCCCAAGGGCGTGAATAGAAGCAAAAGCAGTATGAATCCTATCACAAGAGCGGGGATCGCAACGTATTTGTATATGTCATAATTGACGAATGAACATACTATAAAAGCCACCCATCCGAGTACGAACCATATTATCGCCGATTTGAGATAATAATATGGATCACCGAACTTGCTCAGTGAAACGTAATACCCGGCGGAGAACTCCATGACTATACCAAAAAGAGAGATACCTAAAGTCAGGAAAAGTATCCAGTAATCGCCTTCGTGTATTCCGTTTTTGAGTCTGTATTTCTTCACTTCCTATAACTCTTTCACAAGCCTTTTGAATTCTCTTCCCCGCTGTTCATAATTATCAAACATGCCCCAACTGGCGCAAGCCGGTGAAAGAAGGACCGTATATCCTTTTTCAGCGAGCTTTGCCGCGCTGCTTACGCATACTTCAAGGGAATTGCATTTGATTATCCTGTCGTCCGTAAAACCGTTTTCCAGGGCCGTCTTTTCTATCTGGTCTGCAGTTGCACCGAGAAGAAGTATGTATTCGACCTTGCCCTTCATCGCCTTCACGTAATCTGTAAAATCAAGTTGTTTGTCGTATCCGCCTGCGATGATTATGATGGGTGCAGGCATGGCCTGAAGAGCCTTGATGGAAGCATCGGGGTTGGTGCCCTTTGAATCGTTGATATATTTGACGCCTTTGAGCTCTCTTACGAACTCGAGTCGATGCTCTACGCCTTTAAATGCCCTTAATGAT
>CAZTHD010000294.1:0-2531 GCA_964613315.1 uncultured Oscillospiraceae bacterium
ACGACCTCATGATTAACAGTCACGCGCTGCCACCAGCTGAGCTACTCCGGAATATGAATGTCGCACCAGCGACTTGATTATTGTATAACCCGTCTCGATTTTTGTCAATCACTAAATATAAAATTTTGCTTTTGATTTACAAAACAATTTACCCAAACGATCTAAATGTTCGTCTATAAGAATCAAGTAATTGACATATATTACCATTTATGGGATAATGTTAAAAAATGGAAAATATGTATAATGCTTAGTTATAAAACGGAGATAAAGCCTTCTGAGGCTCAAATTGAAAAAATCGAAAGAAGCTTTGAAGCCTGTCGAAAGGTGCATAATCTATATTTGATTATTGCACTCAAACAGATAAAAGAAACTGGACAATATGGGAATTACAGAGAGTTCCTTACTTGGTTTTATTCTTTTTACTTGAAAGATCATAAACACAGCAAACAATTCTCTGGGATCCTTGATAAAGATGCAATTAGAAACATATGCAATAATGTTGATAAATCTTTATCAAAATATACGAAGTCATTGATCTCAAAACCAAATATTAAAGATCTTAAAAAAGGAAAAGTGTCCTTATATTTTTTATCACAAAAGAATGGTGTTTATACAGTAAATTGCGAAAGACATAGGATATTTATTCCGTTTTACGGTTGGCTCAGATTGAAAGAAAAAGGTTATATCCCTAGTAATTCGGATTCTTCAAAGATAGTAAGCGGATATATTACATCTAAAGCCGGTAGATATTTTGTATCTGTAAATGTAGATAGTGATAATGAGAAGATAAAGAAAAAGACAAACAAAATCAAGCATTTAGGCGAGCCGATCGGGATCGATCTTGGAGTTAGCCATTTTGCGGTATTGAGCGACGGAAGAGTATACGAAAATATCAATTATGGCAAAAGTATAAAAAGTGTAAATAAACAAATTAATAAATTACAGAATTCATTGCGTCGAAAACGCTTGCAGAATAGGTCTTCGAGAAATCATGATTTCAAAGGAATGAATTTTGACAAAAATGTCAGGGCTTTGTCAAAACAATACAAACGAATAGATGATATAAGAGATGATTTTATTAATAAAGTTATAGCAGACATATTAAGTACAGACCCTGAATATATAGCGATAGAAGATCTCATAGTAAAAGAGATGGTCAAGGACAGGACATTTTCAAGATCGGTATCAGATCAAACATTTAGGGAGTTTAGAAACAGATTACAGAAAAAATGTGTTCGCTTGGGCATCGAATTGAGAGTGATCAATAGATGGTACCCGTCAAGTAAAAAATGCCATAACTGTGGGAAAGTAAAAAAAGAACTTCAAATAAACGAAAGAATTTACAAATGTGAATGCGGTTATGTTGCAGATCGTGATTACAATGCAAGCCTCAATATTCGAGATTCAAAGGATTATTATATTTTCAAATTACGAAGTACTTAAGAAGTGCTTATGTATTATGTACCGGTGGCTGGCCGGGAATTGATGGCTATGGACATTTTCCGGGCTCTGCGTTAACGCGAGGTCGGACGGTGAATGAAATAGCAATTATCGTGATATTTACGCAGCAAGGTTCGAGCCCTTTATTTCGAGGGCTTAAGGAAGGGTGTTATTCGGAGTATCTATGAAAACAAGGAAGAGACTCATTGGAGATAAAGGCGAGGAAGTTGCTTGTAAATTGTTAAGATCAAAATCGTATAGCATACTTGCCAGAAATTTTAGCTCTAAAACGGGTGAAATAGACATTATTGCTTTAGACTTACGTCGAAATGAGATAGTGTTTGTCGAGGTTAAAACAAGATCATCTATAGAATATGGCTATCCTTATGAATTTGTTGATCATAATAAAAAGCGTCGTATGGTAACGACAGCGTCCTATTATTTGAAGTTAACGAACCTGAGCGGATTACAGCCAAGATTTGATATCATAGAGGTTATTAACACAAAAAAGGGTATATACGCAAGACATTTAGTAAATGTATTTGAATTATAGATATAATATATGTATACGAGATTTTTAACAGCAAGTTTATACGGATTGAACGGAGAAAAAACATGGGTCGAAGTTGATGGGGATAAAGGACTTCCGGGCATTTCGATTGTTGGTTTGGCTAATCAGAGCATAAAAGAAGCAAAAGACAGGGTACATTCTGCGATAATCAATTCCGGGTACTCATTTCCTGTAAGAAAAATAACGGTCAATCTCACACCTGCAAACAAGCAAAAAAGCGGAAGTCACTATGATCTTGCCATCGCCCTGGGGATCCTCAATAGTGAAAAACTCATAAAGATAAAAGAACAGGAAAAAATTATAAATGGTGATATTGCATTTCTCGGTGAACTGACATTAGATGGACGGTTAAATAAAATAGATGGAGCTCTGCCAATGATCATCAGTCTTCAACAATGTGGCGTTGAAGAGATAGTGTTGCCCCCTTCAAATATAAAAGAAGCGACATTATTAAAAAACATAAAATTATAACCGGCAGAAAATTAAAAAGAAGTTATTGATCATCTAGCTGGGGAAAACG
>CAZTHD010000295.1:0-2529 GCA_964613315.1 uncultured Oscillospiraceae bacterium
TCCGCTCCACTTGGAACAGATGGAAGGTTATGAAAATGAACGTATCCTCTCATATGGCCGGAGGATGGTTCAAAACCGATGAAAAGATGCTGCGGCATACCCCATTGGGCTATGCCCTGATCAGGATAATAGCTTAAAGTATATGTCGTATAGATATCCGAACTGCTGGTATATGTGTTATTGGTCGCCTCTGACAAAAGCGTAGGATCTATCCTTACCGGATATTCTCTATCATCTGAACCGAGCCACTCAGGATCACAGACGATGGAAAGGACTATGCCGCCTTCTGTTTCTGATATCTCATATGAAATATCATAAGATATGCTCCCTGCCGCGTCCTCCATGAACGCTGCAGGGATACGGCAGACAGGAGCTCCTTCGCCGTCACATAGGACTATGTTTCCGTTCTCAAGGATCTCAGTCGTAAGACCTTCAAGGGTAAGCAGGAAGTCAAAACTGCTGATTTCTTGCTTTTCTTTTAGTACTATCTGTTCTTTGAGATCGAAGCCATGAAGTGTGTATTCTATATCAACTTCAGGATATACGTCCTTGTAAAAGGCCTTTGTATCGAGATCTTCGGGGATAAGATCTTCCATGGTCCATCCGTTTTCTTCAGCACCCGGCTTCTCCGTCTCCTTTTCTTTTTCTTTTATCTCAAGAACCGCATCTTTGTTGTATCCGCTGATAAGTCCTAAAGAGACAGACGTGTCTCCAAAATATACAGATGTGAGCTTCCCTGAAGACAGGTCACTTGAAAGAGAAAAGGAACGGCCTCCGTTATCCTGGGTGATGTAATACTGTTCGTTACTATCAAGAGATAGGCTGTTGTCTATATCCTGCCAAATCCCTTCTTGATCCAGATAGTGTACACTGCTGCCATATGAAACGGACAGGAAACTGCCATCTGAGAGTTTGAAGTGTTTGCCTTCTTCACTGCGAAGGTCTGTGACTTCACCTTCCACCAAAACAGCAGGTGATGCATATGTCGAACTTGAAACGATCTCTTCAGAACCTTCGATCGAGCTAAGTTCCCCTATGTCTGCAAACACCTTTTGAGGCAATATCTGAAAGATCATTGCCATGACCAATACCAGTGAAATTAGTTTTGATAAAAGTCTTTTCATTTTCAGCTCCATTTTGCCTTGCCAAGATGCTAACCCACATCTTCACGTTGAATGTCACTATTGCTAACTACAAATACATATTTCCAATTTATGTTTCATATCGCAAGGGCCATGAATATCTCGATTGACCTCATCCTTTTTTCGGTCTTCCATTCGTTGTAAAAGCCTGTAGGATCAAGATCTGAATCCACATTCCTCAGGATCTTTGCCGTAGCGTCCACAGAACTGGTCCCCGTATCGCTTATGGTCCCGAAAAAATCGAATATGACGTGCTTTATCATTTCTTTGTTCTCCTATGGGAACATCGTAAAGAAAAAACGAAGCGATGTCAATCCATCGCTCCGTTCATATCTTAAGCTTTTAGTCAAAGAATTCTTTTACTTTATCAGCGAAGCTCTTGCGCTTTGCGTAGGAGCCTTCAACAGGTTTGGTCTCACCGAACTGGCGTATGAGTTCCTTCTGCTTGCTTGTGAGCTTTGTGGGTACTTCGAGGTTCACCTCCACGTACATATCTCCAAGCTTTCCTGTATTCAATGCTGCTATACCCTTGCCTTTCACCCTGAGTACTGTACCCGGCTGAGTTCCTGCGGGTATCTTGCAGGAGATCTTTTCCCTCAGGCTTGGGATGGTTATCTCATCGCCCAAAGCAGCCTGGGTGAAGGTGATAGGCACAGTGATCCAAAGATCGTTGCCCTTTCTCTGCAGGTAATCGTGGGGAGAGACCGTCAGCACTATGTAAAGATCTCCGGGGCCTCCGCCCTGAGTTCCGGGCTCGCCCTGGCCTCTTAAGGTCACTACGGAGTTGGTATCTACGCCGGCAGGTATATCTACGTTTATGCTGACCGTCTTGTTCACGGTGCCGCTTCCGTAGCACTTATCGCACTTGGTATCGATGACGTATCCCTTGCCGTTGCATACGTTGCAGGGGCCTGTCCTTCTCATGGTACCGAGTATGGTATTCTGTACCGTGGTGGCCGTTCCCGTACCATTGCACTGCGGACAGGTATGCTTTGCACTGCCGCCCTTTGCGCCTGTACCCTTGCAGCTTTCGCATTCGCAGTCCTTGGTGATCTTGATGGTCTTCTTGACACCGAAAGCAGCTTCTTCAAAGCTTATGGTCATGCGCTTTTGTATATCGGCGCCTCTTCTCGGGCCGGAGCGCGATGACGAGTAGGATGAGCCGCCTGTAAACATATTGAATATGTCGCCCAGATCGTCAAATCCAAAATCGGATGCATTGAAACCGCGGCTGCCGGAAAATCCTGAAAAGCCTGAGAATCCGCCGCCTTCTGCACCTGCTCCGTAAGAAGGATCTACTCCTGCAAATCCAAAACGGTCATACTTAGCCTTTTTATCCGGATCTGAAAGCACCGAATAGGCTTCGTTGACCTCTTTGAACTTTTCC
>CAZTHD010000296.1:0-2525 GCA_964613315.1 uncultured Oscillospiraceae bacterium
CCCCATTCCTTGAAGTACGCACGATGAGCCTTTCTGCGTTTTTCCTGGGGTCGTGTCTGAAAGCGTTTGTTATTTACATTGCCTTTTCCGGCTGTATGGGACATTCTTCACAGTTCACGTTGCAGTATGGGCGTCCTCCTTCAACGTTGAACTCACCCTTGTTTCTGTAATGAAAGATCTTATCCGCAGGTACTATTCCGTTTATCTTCGGATCCGCAAGCTTTGCTATTCTCGTCAAACAGTCACTTACGTGCTTTTCCTTCCAGGCTAGCTGCCTGTGATATTCCATGCGAAGGAGCGGAGCTCCTCCGCAGGCTCTGCTTTCGTCGTAGCCCTTTACCTGCGCTCTGTAGAAGCGTCCCTTATCCTTTAAGATGACTGCTTCAACGTCTTCTCCCGGAAGAGCGCCTTTCACAAATACAGCTTTTCCGTCTATATGTCCTATTCCTTCTGCCTTATCCGACAGATCGTCTATATGAACTCTTATCGTTTCCATTTTATGAACCTCTTTCTTTGATTATATCATAGCTTGAGGCATACAAAAAGGCGCAGCATTTTGCTGCGCCTTATGTCTTAATTCTGATTGTAAACTCTTCCCGAGCGCTTTCTTTCAAGCTCTCCTAAGATCTTCTTTCTTAAACGTATATCTACAGGAGTTATCTCAACGAGTTCATCGTCGTTGATCCATTCGAGAGCTTCCTCGAGAGTGAATATCCTCGGAGGGGTAAGAAGAACCTTATCGTCCGAACCTGCGGCTCTCATGTTGCTCACGTGCTTTGCCTTGCAGGGATTTACCACCATGTCGTCCTGACGGCTGTTCTGCCCTACTATCATTCCCTCGTATACGTGGGTTCCCGGTCCTATGAACATCTGGGCTCTTTCCTGGATGTTATTGAGAGCGTAAGGAGTGGATGTTCCCTCTTCCTGAGCTATGATAGCTCCTGCGGACCTTTGCGGTATCTCTCCTTTGTAGTCTTCATATCCTATGAAGCGGCGGACCATGATGCCCTCGCCTCTTGTCTCGTTGATGAACTGGGATCTGTATCCCATGAGGCCTCTTGTGGGAGCCGTATAGATGAGCCTCGATCTTCCGTTCTTACCATCCATGGATATCATGGTACCCTTGCGGAAGTTAAGATCTGAAATAATGGTACCGGAATATTCGTCCGGAACTTCCAGTATGAGCTCCTCAACAGGTTCCTGCTTTTGTCCCTTGTCGCCCTTCTTCCAAATTACTTCCGGCTTTGAAACGGCAAGCTCATAGCCTTCTCTTCTCATGTTCTCGATGAGTATGGAGAGATGGAGTTCTCCTCTTCCAGAGACCTTGAAGCTGTCTGTAGTCGCTGTCTCTTCTACGAGTAGTCCTACGTTGGTCTCAAGTTCTTTTTCAAGTCTTTCGCGTATATGCCTTGACGTTACGTACTTTCCTTCTTTGCCTGCGAAGGGGCTCTTGTTTACCATGAAGTTCATGGAAAGGGTCGGCTCTTCGATGGCTATGGCAGGAAGTGCAACTATGTGGCTTTCTCTGCAGATGGTATCGCCTATGGTAACGTCTGCTATACCTGAAAGCACGCAGATATCTCCCGAATGTACTTCATCAACGGCTACTCTCTTAAGGCCTCTGTAGATGAAGCACTGATTTATCTTTCTTGTAACGTAGGAACCGTCGGGCTTTGCGACGCAGATGCTCTCTCCTGCCTTGATGACGCCCTTGTCTATCCTTCCTATTGCAAGCCTTCCAACGTAATCGTCGTATCCGAGAGTGGACACCTGCATCTGAAGCGGCTCGTCGTCCTGATCGGGGTATTCTCCGCACTGCTCTATAATGGTTTCGAAAAGCGGCGTTATATCAAGGCCGCCAAGGCCGGCTGCGCTCTTTTTGATCTTGCTGCCGTCTGCAGCTTCGACTTCAAGGCCTTCTACGTCTTTGGGATCTCTTACCACTATGCCCTGCCTTGCTATACCGTAGAGTATGGGGAAGTCGAGCTGTCTGTCATTTGCTTCAAGATCCATGAAGAGTTCGTAGACTTCATCTACTACTTCCTTGATCCTAGCGTCTTTTTTGTCGATCTTGTTTATGAGGAGTATGGGATTTAGGTTTTGCTCAAGCGCCTTTGAAAGAACGAATCTCGTCTGGGGCATGGGCCCTTCGGAACTGTCTACGAGGAGTATTACCGTATCTACAGTCCTTATGATCCTTTCTACCTCCGATGAAAAGTCTGCGTGGCCCGGTGTGTCGACTATGTTGATCTTGTACTCCCCATGCATTACGGAGCAGTTTTTGGAATAAATGGTTATCCCTCTTTCTCTTTCGATGTCGTCTGAGTCCATGACGCAGTCTGCCATGGTCTCGTTGTCTCTGAACACTCCGCTCTGGGCTAGGAACGCATCTACAAGCGTTGATTTACCTGCGTCTACGTGAGCTATGACCGCTATGTTGATTATCTTGTCTCTTGCCATTGTCTTTACCTGCTATATATATAACATATTCTTTATTTTACAAATTAACCGAAATAGTTTATCAT
>CAZTHD010000297.1:0-2509 GCA_964613315.1 uncultured Oscillospiraceae bacterium
GGTCTCCGTGACCACAGTCCATCCCGCATAATCGTCCTTTAGCTCTTCCCAGGCTTTTCCCTTCAGATCGTGTATAACAAGTCCTTCCATATCTGTTTCCACTTTCGTACAATCAGGCCTCGCCCGTATGGGTGAGGCCTCTTATATCACATTTACATATATTTTACTGCAGATCCTTTATACTTTAGCAATTTTTATCTTTTTTCTGAGATAAAAGACTGCTGCTATGCTCAATATCATGACTGAGGCGTAAAGGGGGATAAGCTTCATATCTCCCGTTCCGGGGCTATCAGGGTCCTTCACCCTTCCCACGGCGAAAACGTATACCGTAAGGCCGTCTTCACTTATGGAGAAGTCCTCTATATCCGTGACAGTATACCCCTCCGGTGCTTTCTCGATCTTGATGGTGTAATCTCCGTAAGGAAGTCCGCTGATCCCATAAGCGCCTCCCGCAGTTTCCTCGAGATCTGCCACCTTTTTGCCGCCTGAAAACACCGAGACCTTCGCTCCTGTGACAGCCTTATTCGGATCGTTTTCGTCCCTGATGACAAAGGTCACATTGCCTCTTATGAGCCTGCAGCTCATTTCGATCTCTATGGTCTCTCCGGTTCCTTCAGAAATGACGTTTGCATCGCTCTCAGGCAGATATCCCTCAGGTACGTCTATGACCTTGACCGTATACGAACCTTCCTTAAAGCCTGTGAAGGAGAAGTTTCCGTTTTCATCCGAAACTGCTGTCTGGGCTGCCTCGTCAGAACCTTCGGCAAAGAGTCCGAGGGTAACGCCCTCAAGAGGATCCCCGTTGTCGGAGGCCATGGTTCCTTCTATTTTATCGGGCTTTGCTTCTTCCGGATTGCGCACGTAAACAACTTCGTTGGACTGCTGATTTCCGTCTGCATCTGCGAGGGAGAAGTATATACCGCGGAGTCCGTCTTTAAGTCCTTCTTCCCAGATCACGTCCATATCTATGTCATAATGATAGACCTGTTCTACGATCTCATCGTCTGCAGGATCGAACATATGAAGCGTTTCATTCGTGGGAAGCGAGAAAGTCATGGTCCTCTCCCTGCCGTCCTTGTAATCGAAGACTGCCTTTATCATAGGAGTCTCTTTGCCTATCAGGGTATTGTTCGTGATCACGGTGGTCACGAAATGCCTGCCGCCTATGAGAGTGTTCTTTGCAGAAAGGCTCATGTTGTTGGATCTGACGCCGGCCTTTGCCTCTACCACGTCTTCAAGGCTTCCGTTATTTGTATATGCTCCCGTGACTTCCACTGCGATCTCGTGTTCTTTGCCAAGAGCCCAGTCGGGGTTGGGCCTTATGAGTATCCTGTCGACGCGGGTGTCTCCCGGATAAAGCTCGTCTCCCGTATAGAATATCTCTCCGCTGTAATCGCGTTCGCCGTCCGTCTGAACGAGCACCGTGCCGTTTTCGTCGGTCACTTTGTACGGTACGGGATTTTCTCTCGCATAACCGTAATTTCTTACGGTAATGAGCAATTCTATGAAAGGCTGTCCCTTCCTTACGAGGTAATTCGGTATAGCTACCTTTGTGACAAGAAGTCCCTTGTTCGCATTCTGCTTCCACATCCTTATCATAGAGCTGTAGCTCGCTTGTGAGCCGTCTCTTGACCTGTTTTCTCTTGGCGAATCGTAGACTATGGTAAGTCCGCTTGCCTGAGATGCATCGGGGTTGTAGGACGCTGTGAATTTTGATATGACCTCGCCCTTTGCAAAGCTTAAGGTCATGGGACCGTGGACCACAGCTTTTTCCTCGCCTGTCTCCCAGTTCTTATCGACTGTGACGGTGTGGATCTGAGCTCTGTTTGCGCCTTTTACAGCGGTCCCTTCCTCGATGTTTACCTCATAGTCCTCTATGACACCGACAAGATATACCGCAGACTGATTGCTGTTCGTGATCATAGAGTAGCGCTTGTCCGCAGAGACTATACCGGAGCCTCCTTCGATCTTTTCGCTCTCCCACCTGTAATCCTCTCCTGACGAGGTCCTGTACATCCAGTAAACGCTGCCGCCCATTATGAAGTAATTGCAGCCGTTGACGTACTGCCAGTTTGTGATAAGGGGATTGAACACGTCCTTGCCGGCGTAAATATCATCTACGCTTACGAGGCCGTCGATATCGACCCGCATCACGCATCTTGGGTCTGAATCGCTGTAATATCCGTTAGAACCGATACCCTTCATCACTAGATACTTATCCGATGAACGAAGCGTATCGGCATACCAGTAGCAGGGTTCACCGGGAGCGATAGCTCCGGTGGAATGGACCTTGTCAGGGCCAAGGCCGTAGACAACACGCTGGCTGCGGCTATCGTCCGTATATGTGGAAAGGAAGTAACGGGTGTTTCCGGGGATGGCGCCTAAAAGCTCCTTAAGGCCGTTTATGCTTTCGCCGTTTTCATTTACGAGCGTTGTTGCAGCATATGCCACGACACAATAATCTTCTCTTCCTGCAGGCATGGGCGCACTGTAAACGAATTCGCCTCTT
>CAZTHD010000298.1:0-2504 GCA_964613315.1 uncultured Oscillospiraceae bacterium
ACTACAAAAGGCTCAAAGAAGGCGACGTACTTGAGATAGGCGAGAAAAAGATCCGTATCACGAAGGTGGGAAAACCCTGCTTTGCGGACTGCCCGGTGCCAAAGGAAAAGAAGCCCTGCGTCCTGAACAAAAACGTGGCATTCGGAGAATACGTATAAAATAAGAAATAATATCTTCGAGCATGGCTTCCTGTGGCGGAAATGCTATGGAGACCATGCCGACAGGGTTGCGACTGAAAAGTTTCAGCCTTCCGATTTGAAAAGTAGATAAAAATGAAAAAAATCAGAGCAGCAGCATTATTGCTGTCGGTACTTCTTCTTGTTCTGGTTTCCTGCGGAAGCAGGTCTTTGGAACCGGTAGACACAGAGGCCGACTTTTCGGCCAGTGTATACAAGCACGTCAACAACGGCGGGATCGCTGACGACGATGGGCTTCCATATAACGTGGATGCCATAACGGGAGCCACCCTCACGATCGAAGGTCCGGGAGTCGTCAGTTCCACTCCCCTTTCCATAAGAGAAGTTGAAAATCTCAAAGAGGGTATAGTCAGAGGACAGTATAAAGACAAGTCCGGCACCTATACCTACGAAGGCCTCGACCTCTATCATCTTTTGTGCGGCATGTCCGGAGAAGAAGACGGAATAAAGCTCACGGACAGCGCATATAAAGTCGTATTTAAAAACGCCAACAGAGAGGACGTATATACTCTCACTCTGGAAGAGATAACAAAAGCCCATAATGAAGGCCGCCCGGCCATTCTCAGCTACGGCATAGGAACGGCCGACGGAACTGTTGCCGCACCTTTCGTCTTCGACGGAGCCGAACCGGGGCTCCACTCCCTCGGATACGTGGATAAACTTAAAAACGACGACGGCTGCATAAAACTGGCTGTCGACAGCAAAGACTACGGAAACGGAAACTACAAAAAGTTTTCCAACGTAGCCTATGTTTACGTGTGCGAAGAAAAGGAACCGGGATTCAAACACAGCTCGGCGGACTCCGGCAGTCCGTATAACGTGTCCAGATACAACGACTACATCGTCACTTTCAGAGGATCAGCCCTCGGCCGCGAATTCGATCTGACGGTAAAAGATCTCGAAGCCCTCGTGACTTACGACGGCAAAGGCAATATCACGAAAGGTGGCATAGGCTATTCCGACTGGTACAGCCTGGCAAACAACGCTTACTGGTACGTGAACGAGTACGAAGGACTGCAGCTCTATGAATTTCTGCAGTATCTCGGGATGCCCGACGCCGAGACCATGGGACTGAAGTCCGCAAGGACGACTCTTGTCAGTTTCATAGCCAGCGACGGAGTTCCCGCAAACGAGACCTTCTCCGTGGACACCCTTTCCTACCCCGACGCCTTCGGCTTCTACAAAAAGAACGCCAAGGATAATGGAGACGGGACATATGTATCTACCAACGCTGACCTTGTAAAGCTGGGATACCCCATACTCATTTCCTACGGAGTCAACAACTATCCTTACGTCATACAAAAAACCGATAGCGCCTACGTATCAGGTCTTTCCAATTCCGGCGGTCCTGTCAGGGTCGTGTTCGGAAAGACCCAGTACAATCATCCCAACGGATCGAATCAGATACAGTACCTGAGCGAAGTCATAGTAGGAAACGACGTTCTCTTTAACACCCATAAATATACGGACGATCCCAAACTTTCGTCGCTTTCGGAGGAAAAGCTGCACATAAAAGTCAACGGAACCGACGGCAGTCTTCTCATTGAAAGGGAAATCAGCGTCGGGGAAATCGAGGACATCATTTACGGCGCAGACGTCAGTCCTCAGAGCAAAAGAGAAGCAAAGGTAAAGGAACACTACGAAACAAACGGCTCAAGCAGCATATTCGAAGGCGTCGACCTGCAATACTTTCTCATGAAATACCTGGGACTCCCGGGAACCAACGGTACGATCACCTTCAGAAGCAGCGATAGCGCCCTTACGGTAAATCTCGAAGAGCTCTTCGAAAAGGGCGTAAACAATGTTCTCGCACGGGACGGCATACCTTCCGTCATAGCCTTTGCAAAAAACGGTACTCCCCTTGCGGACGAAAGCGGAAAAGGCTACGTAAAGAGCGTTGCTCTTAAACCCTTCCTCAAAACGGATCCTGCGGAATACGCTGTGGATAATGCAGGAGGTCCTCTGATGCTCCTGATCCCCGCAGCTGACGGAAGCGGAAAAGAAAGAAACCTTGAAGACTTAAGGGAGATCGAAGTCGACCTGATCCCGGATTCCTATGCGCACATAGACGGCGAATATGCCTCGTACAAGACAAGAAGCATTAGATTCTATGGAGAGGGACTTGAAAAGGAAGCAGTCTACACCCTGGCGGATATAGAAAGCAAACAGACCGAAGTAAAGACCGCCGACTGCCTCATATACCACGGCGAAGGAAAATACGATATCGAAAGATACAGAGGGATAGGCGTCTACGATCTCTTCAGAGAGATAGGCATAAACAACAACGCCGGAGACGTCACGGTCACC
>CAZTHD010000299.1:0-2491 GCA_964613315.1 uncultured Oscillospiraceae bacterium
TGAGCTAGAGCAGCAAATATTTTCGCGACTCAAATATATTAGCACTAAAAAGCGTTCCAGGCAATATGTAAAATAAGATTTCATCTTAGGAGATCGCTAATTTTCTTTCTTATCCTCTGTATCGCGTTATCTATCTGCTTAGGAGTCTTCCCCAGTTCCTCTGCTATCTCGGTATACTTCTTACCTGTAAGGAGCCTGTCGAATACCTGTTTTTCAAGTTTGCTGAAAACTGAGCTCTTGGGATCTGACAGTATCTCCATGAGTTCTTTGAAAACCACCTGATCTTCAGGATCCGAGTCGTAACCGGCGGCAAGAGCTTCACCGAGAGTCGGGCTGTCTTCTTCATCTCCTATGGGTGACTCAAAGGAGACCGCCAGGTTCAAAGGCGCATATTTTTGTCTTCCGGACATCTTTACGGCATTGATGAGCTGCCTGTTTATACAAAGCTCGGCAAAGGTGGAAAAGGAGGCTCCCTTTGAAGGATCGTAGCTGTTATATGCCCTTACAAGGCCTATCATGCCCTCTTGTATGAGGTCATCCTTTTCAGCGCCCAGCATGAAATAAAGGCCTGCCTTTGAACGGACCAGTTCTTTGTATTCTTCGAGTATTTCTTCTATGCTTTTATCTGTATACATTTATTTTAATTACTTCCGGTATTCACTTTTGCTGCATGCACTTCGTCGCTTCGATTTTTCATGCGGCTTGCCTGCGGCGAATTTGGGATGCTTGGCGAAGTCTAAAGACCGCTTGCGCATCTCCAAATTCCGAACCGCCTGCTCGCCGGAAAAATCTGCTCCTCGTAATATGACTGCAAAAGTGAATATCCGGAAGTCATTGTTCAAAGTAAAAAATCAACTGCGCTGGCGAAGAGCTTCGTAAAGTATGATCGCAGCCGCATTGCTGGCATTGAGGGAATTGACCTTTCCTCTCATGGGAATGGACACTATGAAGTCGGCCTTTTTTCTCATAAGCTCTGAGACTCCGTTCCCCTCTGCACCTATGATTATGGCAAGAGGTCCTTTGAGATCGGCCTTTTCGTAGCTTTGACCGTCCATATCCACAGCAGCTATCCAAAGGCCTTCCAACTTGAGATAATCGACGGTCTGGGCGAGGTTGGACACCTTTGCGACCGGTACGTACTCTATAGCTCCGGCGCTGGCCTTTGCCACGGTCTCCGTAAGGGATACGCTGCGCCTGTTGGGTATGACGACTCCGTGGAAGCCTGCTCCGTCGACAGTCCTCATTATGGCGCCGAGGTTGTGGGGGTCTTCGAGATTGTCAAGTATGACCACCACGGGATCCTCACCTTTCGCCTTTGCTGCAGCAATGATATTCTCGATGTCAACGTAAGCATGGGCTGCCGCATAGGCTGCCACTCCCTGATGAGGACGTCCAGGAGCCAGTCTGTCAAGAACGGCTTTGTCGACGTATTGTATCTGTATCCCGGCTTCCCTTGCTTCCTTTGCTATTTTAAGAGCGGACCCCTGCGCATCCTTTTGCATGAGGATCTTATCTATGGTACGCCCTGCCTTTATAGCCTCAGAAACGGGATTTCTCCCTATGAGAAGGTTTGGGTTCCCCGGCTCTTCACGTATGCTTTCAAGTGCTCTTTGAGTCGCTCTTTTTAAAACCGGTTTAGAAGCTTCGAAGGCTGCAGCATCCCTTCTGTTCTTGCCGCCCCGCTTGGGTGCAGGTTTCACCCTTCCGTGATCCTGGCTGCCTCTTCCATAACTTCTGTCATTCTGTTTTCCTGACCTGTCAGTTTTAGCCATCCTATCAATGCCTCCCGCGCTGTTGCCCATTTATAATCGACGGGGTCCGCGTTTTTCGCTTTAGTAGCAGTTCTGTGATTTCTCGCTCTCTTTGCTATAGTAAGTTCTTCTTCACTGAGAAAGCCTTCGTCTATCATCGTCTTTACGGCTTTTGCCTGCGCCGCTGCTTTGACGTAGCGTATACCGGCTTTATTGAGAACATCGACCTTAGGCGATGCACCGAGCCTTATGACCCTCTCTCTTATGAACACCTCGTAAAGAGCATCTCCGTAATATGCAAGAGCAAGAGAGCTTAAGTCCTTTACTTCCATCAGTTTCTAATGATCTGAACGCCCTGCGGCGTGTCTTTAAGGGTGATGCCCATGGCAGCCAGCTGGTCTCTGATGCGGTCTGCTTCCGCCCAGTTCTTTTCGGCTCTTGCCTTGGTCCTTGCATCTATGAGGGCCTGGAGTTCCACATCCACAGTATTCTCAGCATCTTTTCTGAGAAGTCCGAGGACTTCCGTCAGCTCGTCAAGAAGCGCAAGGGCAGCTTTTGCCTCGCTCTTCGTCATGCCGGAAGCTGCATCTTTGTTGATCTCTGTGATCATCTCGAACACTGCGGAGATCGCATCTGCAGTGTTGAGATCGTCATCCATGCTCTCTATGAACTTCTCTTTGTAAGGAGCATATTTGGATGCGTCTTCCACTCCTCCGTCAGGGCCGTTCTCCGCTATGTGC
>CAZTHD010000300.1:0-2487 GCA_964613315.1 uncultured Oscillospiraceae bacterium
TCTAAAATATATTTAAGAAACAAAAATAATCTTTATTATTCCGACATTTTTAACAGAGGAAAAGTCTCAGAAAAACTCAATAAGCATCTGTTGATGGATGTGGTCATGACTTCCATGACGTCGGCAGCGTTTATGCCGTTTCCGAGGAAATAGATCTTGGGACCTTTTCTTTCGATCTCATTGAATCTCTGGGAATAGATGAATTCGACTGCGGCCCTTGCTCCGAGGTAGGAACCTCCTATGCCGATGACGACCAGGGCATCTGCGTCTTCATATATTTTCTTTCCGCAGGCTTTGAGAAGGGTGTACTCATCCGAATGGATATATTCGGGAAGTTTGAGCCATCCAAGATAATCGTTTCCTTTGCAGCTTCCGTCCTTTAGTGACGCGAAAGCTTCCTTTGCTTTTTTGAAGTCCGGTGCGATCCCAAAAGAATCCACACCTTCAGTAATTACTTTTAACATTTCTTATACCTATCCTTATCTATTGTGTCTTTACTTGCAGACAACTAAACTTATCGTGTGTTTTTTGAGGAGCTGACAAAAAGTCATCCGTTTGTCATCCCTCTCGTGTTATACTATATCGTCAACCATATTATTATACCATAAATGAAGGAATAAGATGAAAATAATAGCAGCGACGAGAAACAAAGGCAAGATGGCGGAACTTGACGCCATACTTAAAGATTACGATATCCAGCTCATTTCCTGGGACGAAGCTGGCCTTGGGGATTTTGAGATAGAAGAAAACGGAAGCACATGTGAGGAGAACTCATATATAAAGGCTAAGACCATCTGTGAAATGACCGGAGAGGCTGCCCTTGCAGACGACACGGGACTTTTCGTAGACGCGGCAGACGGCGAGCCTGGGATAAACTCCGCAAGATACGCAGGAGAGCACGGAAACGATGCAGCAAACAGGAAAAAGCTCCTTTCAAAGCTCGAGGGAGTACCCCGGGAAAAGAGGACTGCAAAGTTCGTTACGGTCATAACCGTCGTATATCCTTCCGGTGATAAACTGGTAGCAAGAGGAGAGTGCCCCGGACACATAACGGAAGAAGAAATAGGGGACAGGGGTTTCGGCTACGACAGCATCTTCGTTCCCGAGGGCCATGAAGAGACCTTTGCGCAGCTTCCCCTTGAGTACAAGAATTCACTGAGCCACAGACACATGGCGCTTCTAAAGCTCACAGAGCTTCTGGAAAACAAATAAACCCTAAGGGAGAACAAAGACTGATATATGAAAAAAGCGATCAGTATATTACTTGCCATTTGCATAATATTTGCTTCATTTACGATGTCATTCGGAGCCTCCTTCGATCAAAGGCTCTGGACAGACACTTATCTTGTCATGGATATAACGACAGGAGACGTCCTGGCCCAGAGCAATATGAACGAGAGGATGTATCCTGCGAGCCTTACCAAAATGATGACAGCCATCATCACCTATGAGTATTTCGAAAAGCAGGGAAAGGGTCTCCAGACCATAGTATATGCCGATGAAGACGCAGTGGACGTCGAGCCGACGAGATTCGGCCTTAAAAACGGTGAGTCCATGACCGTAGACGAGGCTCTCAATATAATGCTGGTGATGTCCGCAAACGATATAGCGGTCATGCTGGCAAAGGAAGTGGGAGGCACCGTAGAGAACTTTGCAAGGCTCATGAACCAGAAAGCTGCAGAAATAGGAATGAACAGCACCCACTTCGTGACACCAAACGGCCTTCACGACGACGATCACTACTCTACGGCTGCAGACCTTGCAAAGCTGGCTCTTTACCTTCTTGATAACGAATACCTGGCAGGCATCGTTGCCCAGAAGTCATATTCCTATGCTCCCACCAACAGGCATGAGGCAGGAGAAGTATTGTCTACCAACCTCCTCTATAACGACCAGGTAAGCGTATACGTGGGCAACCTCCTTACGAAGACCATATATACAAGAGGCAGGGTATTCGGCGTCAAGACCGGAACTACACCGGAAGCCGGGGGCTGCCTCGTGGCTGCCGTTGAAAAAGACCATACGAAGGTCCTTGCTGTCATCCTGAATTCAAGAGACGGTGACTGGAGCTACCAGATAGAGCGTTTTGCAGACGCCCATAAGCTCTTCGACTGGGCTTTCGATAATTACGTCACGAAGGCGGTGTTTTCTGCAGGCGATCCCTACGGTATCATCAAGGTCAAAAGAGGAGAGTTCAACAAGGTTGAGACAGTGCTGTCTTCAGACGTAATGACCACCGTTCCCCTAAGTTCTCCGGAAGGATATATCACTTCGGAATACGTGATGGATGAAAACATTACGGCACCTTTTGAAGAAGGTACTCCTGTAGGCACACTTAAAGTCTACAGAGGCGGAGAACTCTTCGGAGAGTATGATATAGTGACGGCAAAGGCTGTTGCAAAGGGCGGCATATTGTCCATATTCGGCATCGAGGATGCCGTGGCTCATAAGATATTCAGGGCCATAGGAACGGTACTTCTCGTGCTT
>CAZTHD010000301.1:0-2487 GCA_964613315.1 uncultured Oscillospiraceae bacterium
AGGAGGGTATTGTGTCATTAAGAGTCGATGAAAGGAAACCAAAGCAGATTTATTTGGAAGCATATGATAAGGCATTAAAATTGACAGATCACGTGATGAGTGTATGCAAGCCTAAGGATAAAAACATAAACACAAAACATATTCCGAAGCGGAACGCAGGCCTTGGCAGACAGTTGATGGAAGCAGCTATAGAGCTGGGCGCGGATATTTTAGAAGCAAATAATATCTATGTCGGGTCAAATCAGGATACGGAGGTCAGAATAAGGAACTATGAAGATAGAATCAGGTTAGAAGAAAATGCGAAGAGGCTCACGTATCGGATGGAACATATTTTTCGTGTTCTTCATTTTGACAGGCCATTTGCTGAGAGTACAAGTCATTACATGATGGATCTTTTATGCGAAACAAGAGATTTACTGATTGGATGGAAAGAGTCCGAAATACGAGCCGTAAAGGCTTTAAGAAAATAGGGTATGCGTTGTTAGTGGGTGCTGTTTTCGTTGTGCGTTTTGCTGGTCGGCCAACACGTCAAATGCGAATAATGACAGGAACGTTAATTCTACGGGTTCCAACAACAACAATAATGCGAACAACAGCAACTACTACGCCCCGGATTTCGTCTTTGCGATTCTTCAAAATCGGCCCGATGCTAGTATCTTCCGCAAAGGAGTGAAGACCTGTGCCGAATTGTAACGATGAAAGGAACACATATCCTGTCCAGGAATCTGGACAAACGGAAGCCACGGTACAAAAGACCGTGTGCGGGCTTAATGCCCTTTTAGAAAACGAAGTACGGACTCATCGAAGAGTTGGGCACAAAAACAGTGTTTCACGTTTCCATATGTTAACGATGAGTAAATGCCTAAAGTTAAGCAATCAGCTAATGACCGGAGCATACCGCCCGGAAAAAGGGGAGCCGCATGAAGTGTTTGAGCCTAAGCACCGTGTCACCATAGCGTCTAAGTACCCGGACCGTGTTCCACAATCAAGCTATGTCACAAATTATTACTATAAAGAGGTTATACCACATTTATCTGAAGCCAATTGTGCGTGCATGAAAGGCAGGGGAACAGACTACGCAAGGAAGAGGCTGAAGGATATTTTACGTGAAGCCGAACCGGGCGACTGGTGTGTTAAAGCTGATATGACTGGGTATTTTGCATCTATCGTACATGACTTTTTAGTACAGGAACTTAGCCAGTTTATAACGGATTCATGGGCGTTGTACTTCTTTAAACTAATAGTGGAGAATACCAGGAACCCGGTTGGGCTGGATCTTGGAAGTGAAGTTTATCAGCTAAGTGCGACCAGTTATATGAATCATTTGGATCATAAGTTGTCCGATTTGGGCGGATACGTTCGTTATCAAGACGATCTTTTATTTGTTGGATCAAAAGAAAGGTGTTTGGAAGCCCTTGGCTTGATACGCACAGAAGCTGATCGGCTTGGGCTAACCGTGTCTGAGAAAAAGACTTATTTGCAGCCGATTCGCAGACCGGTCCGATTCTTAGGGTATTCTTTTCTTCGGCATGAAACTGGTAGAGTAACGCTAAAACGATTGCCGGAAAAAGTACGTCGAGAACGAAGAAAACTAAAACGAATGAAGGAAAAGGGGGTTCCCACAGAGCGGATAGATGTGCATTATCAAAGCGTTCGCGCCTGTATGAAGAAAGGATCCCGGTCTGATTTGATGAAACTGGACCGATATTACAAAAGTTTATTCGGGGGGAGTAGCGATGATAAGAATCAAAAAGGGAAATGTGGATGAAGAAATAAAGCAAAAGGAAATGGATACCGCATCAAGGAAAATGACAGCGTGCCTTGAGTATATCGCGGTCTGCGATTACCCAGAATTATTGGAAGATGAGGAGGAACCGGATGAAGAATAAGTATTATGAAATCGCTAAACGCAATTATGAGTCCGGCAATTGGACAACAGCTATGCTTCGTCGTTTGGTAGAGCTTGGCCGGATTACTCAGGATGAATACGATGAGATAGTAAAGGTGTCAAGCAGTTTTACTTGACACGTCCCAAAGAAATGCTATATTAAAAAGTGGATGGGAGTGTTCATCCGTAGTGGCTAAGAGGAGTCAGCAGTTTTGCTGGCTCTTTTTATATACAGCAGAGAAGCTGATGACAAAAAACCCAAGGCACAGAGAAGTGCCTCACCAAACCCAAACTACGACAGAGAAGTCGATAAAACGCGAAAGGATTTATCTATGCCGAACATTGACACAAGCACCATTGAAGGATTCGATTCCATGACCGCTGAGCAGAAGGTGGAAGCTCTGCTGAAAGCGGAAATCCCGGAGAAGGTTGACCTGAGCAGGTACGTTTCTAAGGAGACCTTTGACAAGAAGGCCAGTGAGGCTTCCGCTTTAAGCAAGCAGCTGAAGGACAAGTCGCTTCATATATCGGTTACGCAGATATCGTCTTAGGTTCGTCACCTTCTGACTTACCTCTGATCAGCGCCACGCCCTAAAAAC
>CAZTHD010000302.1:0-2474 GCA_964613315.1 uncultured Oscillospiraceae bacterium
GCTGCATGATGATGAGAGTCTGCAGCATGGACACCTGCCCCATGGGTATAGCCACCCAAAACGAAGAGCGGAGGAAGCGCTTCAGAGGGAAACCCGAATACGTGATGAATTTCATGCTCTTCATAGCCGAGGAACTCAGAGAGATAATGGCCTTTCTCGGTTTCAGGACGGTAGACGAGATGGTCGGAAGGACCGACTGTCTCAAACTCAAAGACAAGCAGATAACGAAAAGGGCGGAGATGGTGGACCTTACGCAGATCCTGAACAGGGATCATTCCAATGCGAAGGGAAGGCATTTCGACCCGGGTCATATATATGATTTCAGACTTGAAAACACGGCGGACGAAAAGGTCCTCCTGCCGGCTTTTGAAAAGTACATAAAGAGCGGAGAAAAGCATTGCGCTAAGCTTGCAGTCAGCAGCACCGACAGAACACTGGGCACCATAACGGGGTCCGTGATCACCGAAAAGCTGGGTCCCGGGCTCGAGGACGATACCTACGTCGTGGACTGCGTGGGAGGAGCCGGACAGTCCTTTGGAGCCTTCATTCCAAAAGGCCTCACCTTAAGACTTGAGGGCGATGCAAATGATGGCCTTGGAAAAGGGCTATCAGGAGGAAAGATAATAGTCGTACCTCCGAAGAGCGCTAAGTTCAAAGCAAGTGAGAACATGATCATAGGAAACGTGGCTCTCTATGGCGCCACAAGCGGCAAAGCATATATATGCGGGATCGCAGGCGAAAGGTTCTGCGTCAGGAATTCAGGGGCGGCCGCTGTGGCCGAAGGCTGCGGAGACCACGGTCTTGAATATATGACCGGAGGTAGAGCGGTGATCCTGGGAACTGTGGGCAAGAACTTCGCTGCCGGCATGAGCGGGGGCATTGCCTACGTGCTTGATAAAGACCACGACTTATACAAGAAGATAAACAAGGAAATGGTCTCTTCGGAAGAGCTTTCGGAAAAGTACGATATCGAGGAACTGAAAGAGATATTGGAGGACTACGTGAAGGAGACGGGATCTGAGCTGGGTACGCAGATATTGGAAAACTTCAGCGAATACCTTCCACACTTCAAGAAGATAGTTCCCCACGATTACAAAAAGATATTGAGCGCCATAGGCAGGTTCGAAGAGCAGGGTATACCTCACGATAAGGCCGTGCTCGAGGCATTCGACGAGATCACCGGAAGCGGAAAGGAAAGCGTCTAGATATGGGAAAACCTACGGGATTTTTGGAATATACAAGATGTGAAGACGAAACTATACCCGCAAAGGAACGCATAAAAAACTACAGCGAATTCCACAAGGCATTGGATGATGAAAAAAGGAAAGAGCAAGGCGCAAGATGCATGAACTGCGGAGTGCCCATGTGCCAGTCGGCCATTAGCCTGAAAGGCATGGTCACGGGCTGCCCTCTTCACAACCTCATTCCCGAGTGGAATGATGAGATCTACCGGGGCCATATAGCGCACGCCCTTTCAAGGCTGCTTAAGACCAGCAATTTCCCGGAGTTCACCGGTAGGGTCTGCCCTGCTCTTTGCGAGAAAGCCTGCATATGCGGGCTGGACGGCGAGCCTGTGACGGTACATAACAACGAGCTTTTTCTCATAGAGTCGGCCTTCAGCCAAGGACTTATGACTCCCAGGATCCCGAAGGTGAGGAGCGGTAAAAAAGTGGCTGTAGTGGGCAGCGGTCCATCGGGATTTGCAGTGGCCGATCAGCTCAACCACAGGGGCCACAGCGTGACTGTTTACGAAAGAGACGACCGCATAGGCGGCCTTATGATGTACGGCATCCCTAATATGAAGCTGGATAAGAGCGTCATAGAAAGGCGAAAAAAGCTCATGGAGGAGGAAGGAGTAATTTTCCTGACAGGAGTGAACGTCGGCGTCGACGTAAGCGCGGAAGAGCTCCTTTCAGGCTACGACGCCGTCGCCCTTTGCTGCGGAGCAAAGAAAGCAAGATCTCTTGACGTGGAAGGCATTGACGAAACAGAAGGGGTGTACTTTGCAGTGGACTTTCTTAAGTCCACAACGAAGAGCCTTCTTGATAGCGGCCTTGAGGAAGGCACATATATATCGGCAAAGGATAAAAGGGTGGTCATAGTCGGAGGCGGAGACACGGGAAACGACTGCGTGGCGACTAGTATAAGGCATGGATGCAGCTCCGTAGTGCAGCTTGAGATGATGCCTGCTCCTCCCGAGAAGAGAGGTCCAGGCAATCCCTGGCCCGAGTGGCCCAATGTCCTCAAGACGGATTACGGGCAGCAGGAGGCCATAGCCCTTTTCGGAAAAGACCCAAGAGTCTATGAGACCACGGTGAAGGAGCTCATCAAAGAAGACGGAAGGCTCAGAGGAATAAGGACAGTAAAGCTGAAGATCGAAAACGGAAAGATGTCCGAGGTCCCGGGAAGTGAAGAAGAGCTCGGATGCGATCTTCTCATCATAGCGGCGGGCTTTACAGGATGCGAGGAGTATA
>CAZTHD010000303.1:0-2472 GCA_964613315.1 uncultured Oscillospiraceae bacterium
GGATCTTAGATACATTACTGAGGTGAGCGTAATGACTGATCTCGGGTTGCTGTTTCGCACGGTGGATATGCTGATCGTGAAGAACGGAGATCAGGGGATATGATTATTTCGCTTGGCGAAGACCATAATAGCAGAATCGGGATAAATCTTGATGATACAAATGTAAGACTGAGAAGTGATGGGGAATCTGTATCTTCAAATTTCTAACCCTTTCCATTATGTGTCATGTAATTGTGAATACTGTTAATGAATGAAAAGTGTGAGATTGAATGAACGATATTGTTGCTGTAGTTGTCACATATAACAGAAAAAAACTTTTGTCAAAATGTATCAGAGCTATAATAAATCAAAAAGAAATTTCGTGCGATATTATTGTGATAGATAACGGGAGTTCTGATGGAACTGAGGAACTATTTAAGTCGATTTTTAACCATTCCTCCATATTATATACGAATACTGGAAAAAATATTGGATGTGCAGCAGGAACAGAGATGGGAATGAGAATGGCCGTCCAGGAAGGGTATAAATACATATGGGTAATGGATGATGATGTGATTCCGAAAAAAAAAGCGTTGTATGAGCTTCACAAAATGAATGAGAGGTTAAAAGGGAATTGGGGGATTCTCTCAAGTGTAGCAATATGGAGAGATGGTACTATCTCAGAAGCAAACAGACAAAAAAAAACTATATTCACTTTTATAGGTGGATCTGATTATAAAAAAGAGTTAATAAAAGTGAAAATGGTTTCCCTGGCTTCTATGTATGTAAAATCTGAAGTTGTAAAAGATGTTGGATTGCCGATAGGTGAATATTTTATTTATACGGAGGATTATGAATTCTGTAATAGAGTAGGAAAAAAGTATCCAATTTACGTTGTTCCGTCAAGTCGAGTAGTGCATGCAATGAAAGCTAATAATAAAGTAAATATAGTTACCGATTCTCATGACAGACAGTATAGATATAGATACTTGTACAGAAATGATGTTCATTGTTATAGGCAAAATGGAATTGTAGGATTGGTTTACCTGTTATTAAAATATGTTTATACCATACTTCAAATTCTGGTTTATGAAAAGAAGGATAGAATAAAAAAAATATATATAGTATCTAACGGGTACTTGAGGGGATGGAGATTCTTTCCTCAAGTTAAATATGTAACATGACAGATTACTAATCTGATTAAAAAGAGTAATTCAATCTTGATTATCAGTCTGAGTTGTTTATTGTAAAATAAAACAAGTCTGAGTGGTGAGTGGCAGGGTTTAGCTGTGAAAAGAAAAAGTGATATAAAAAAACTATATAAAGGAAGAAATCTGGTAAAGAAAACGGATGCAGAGGCTATTAATGCTCTTCGTGAATTATCAGAATCTTATCAGTATAGTAATATATACGATAAAGTTGGGTATACCGTGCTTGGCCCATTGGTTTACGGATATGGTTCATGGCTGTGTGAGCAGGCGAAAAAGGAGAAGGTAAAAACCATAGTTTTTTTATCGAGGGAAGGGAGGATATTGAAGGAGGCATATGATCAGCTTAATAAGGATGCGATAAACTCGATATATGTAAATGTATCTCGATTATCTTTATGTAGGGCGACAATCGTATATGCCAAATCATGGAAGGATATTAAGAATACGTTTATGAGTCTGTTGAAAGGAGTAGAAACTTTAGGAGATTTATTGCATCTGTTGGGGTTGGGGAGACCTGACAATGATACTGTTTTATACGATTCATTGGTGGGTAAAAAACTATTAGAAATAAAAGAAGAAGATAATGTAACATATCTTTTCAAAAGGCATTACTGGAAACAACTGAATGAACAGAACAGGTTAGCTATTGAGTATCTCAGAGATAAGGGAATAGGGTGTGGCAGAGTGCTTATAGCTGATATAGGATGGAATGGTACTATGCAATTAATGTTGAGTAAACTGTTTCCTGACATTGATTTTTTAGGGCGATATCTCGCAGTGAATGATTGGTTTCGCAACAAGGATTATTCTTCGCTTAACAGACTTGGATATTTGTACAACCCGCCTGAAGATCTGAAAAAATGGAACATGATAAGATTTTCTATTGCAGCGTTGGAAACATTGTTATTGAATGATGAGGGTACAACGACAGGCTATAAACGAGATAAGACAGAGGTTATCCCTGTCAAGAAATCCAACATGGAAATACCTCTTAATACGGTAAATCAGGTACACTCCTCCGCGTTGAAGTGTGTTGAGGACTTATCTCGAAAAATTGGAACTGATGCTTGTTCAAAAGCTTCGCCCATTGCTTTTTTTCTCCCTTTTATAAACTTTGCTGTATATCCGACTAATGAAACAATTGAGTTTTATAGTATGTTGCATTTTGTCGATGGATCCAAGTTTTATAGTATAACAAGCCGTTACAGTCTCCAGTATTATATATCTCATCCTAGAGTAGCAATTAAAGAATTTGAATGTATTAATGCTAAAGTGATTTGGC
>CAZTHD010000304.1:0-2463 GCA_964613315.1 uncultured Oscillospiraceae bacterium
GGAACGGCAAAATTTTTTACACTTCTATTACTTCTTTATCGCACATCAGTAAATATACCCCGAAACTCTTACCGAAAGTCAGGGGTTCTCCGACAGAGCACAGTATCTCAAAAAGCTTTTCGGGAGCTATGCCGTGGACCTCTATATCAACATCCTTGTTTTCTATCCCCAGCATCCTGTCTCGGACAAAACCGCCGACATAATACGACCTGCCGCCGTTATCCTTTACAAGCTGTGCAATTGTCTTTTCTATAGCTATGCTCATTCCGATCCATTATATCACACAAAGGAATGACCCATAAGCCCTCGGCTCATGGGTCAGATGTTGAATTCCCTGTAGATATTTGCAAAGAGTTCATCAAGATCTTCCACGGCGGTAAAGGACTTATACTGCTCTTTTACAGCAAGCGGCGGGTGGATGAAGAATCCCCTGTCCGCAGTCCCCAGCATGCCCACGTCATTGTAGCTGTCTCCTGAGGCTATAACGAAATATCCCATGGCCTTAAAGGCCCTTACCGTCGTTGTTTTGGTGTCTCTGCAGCGCATCCTGTAGCCTGTGAGCCTTCCCTCATCGTCTGTTTCCAGCACGTTGCAATAAATTCCGAGCCCCAGTTTTTTCTCAACGGGCTTTGCGAACTGCTCGAAGGTGTCGCTGATGATGGCCACGGAGCCTAAATTTTTGAGCTTATCCAAAAACTCAAGGGCTCCGGGAAGAGGCTCCATACTTTCGATGATAGAAACTATTTTCTCAAGGGTGATGCCGTGCTCATTGCAAAGTTCCATCCTTCCCTTCATGAGCTTGTCGTAGGAAGGCTCGTCTCTTGTGGTCCTGCAAAGTTCCGGGACTCCCGTTTCCCTTGCAACGGCTTCCCAGATCTCAGGAAAGAGCACTCCTTCGAGATCTAAACATACCATGAGCTGTCCTCTTTCGTCTGTCTTTGCAGCGTTGAACTCCTTGAGTTTTCCGTTGATGTACTCTGCCGAATTGGGATGGTGTGGGATGGTGCAGTCTATACAGCTTTTGATCCCTCTTTTAGAATACTTGAAATGACCTCCGCAAAGTTCCCCGTAGGAATACAGGGGGCAGTAACAGAAAAGACAATTGAAGCTGTCGGGATCCTTTGTCTCGTGACAGGGGAAGTATTTGCAATCCTTATTACAAAAGAAAGATGAGCTGTTTTCCATATATAACTCCGAATAGTGTTAAATATTTTAAGCGCACGGAGCCCGTCAATACACGTCGTCTCCGTAGCCGTGACAGGTATATGCCCAAACTATGACGTCGCCATCTGAAAGCTCGTAGCTAGAGCAGCCGTAATTCGGCGTCCAGCCGTTGACCAGATATACCCATCCCGAATCTTCGCCGCAGTCTTTTTCATAGAGATAGCCTATGCCCTCTATGTAGTAGCTTCCGTAGATGGGAGTCCAGGAATACTCTATCTGGATACCATAGGTGTCGCAAACGTAGCAAAGCACGTCGAATACGGTCTGGCCGCTCTCGAACTCGACGGTGGTGCTGTAGAGTATCATGCCGTCGCCGGGAACGAAGGGAGCCTTGTCGGGGTTGAGTTCGTCCCAGTTATTCAAGATAGTATCGCAGCGTATCTGTATGGTGCAGCTGGGATTTGCAGGCGCGGGTGGCACGGGGGGATCGGGGGTAGGCTCAGGATCGTCTCCTCCTTCACCGCCGCCTCCCGGTGGGTTCTCGCCTCCGGGCTCTCCGCCTTCGCCGCTGCCTCCCGGGGGATTCTCGCCGCCGGGCTCTCCGCCTTCACTGCCGCCTCCCGGGGGATTCTCACCGCTGGGTTCGCCGCTTCCCTGGCTGCCGCCACCGCTTGGAGCTGGAGTCACGTCCTGTGATGCAGACTGCTTTTCTTCTTCAGCTTTTCTTGCGGCTTCTTCCTGCTGTCTCTTTTTCTCAGCAGCCCTGTCTTCAAGGACTTTTTCAAGATCGGCTTTTGCAAAGCAAAGGCCGTCCCAGCCGCAGGCGATGAGGGACTTTATGGTCTCGTCGTCAAGGGATCTTATGGCCATGGGAGCCATTTCGAAATCGGTTCCCTTTTCGGTCTTTGAGACCATGAGCTCATGCTCAGCTTCGATCCTTTCAGAAGCTCCATCGGGCTTAAAAAGGTCCACGAAACCTGAGAAGACCCTTAGGCTGCTGCTTCCCGTCTGAACGTCTGCGCTGAAAATGGAATCCTTTGCTTCATATCCGTATCCGCCCATCTCCATGGCAAGCTTTTGCAATGCGTTTATGAGGACGGTCCCTTTCATCAAGGACAATTTCAGATCTTCCTTGTTAAGAGATACGACTATGAGTTCTGATTTTTCCTTGAGCTGGAATATAGAACCGTCGTCGGCCTTAAGGGTGAGAGTTGCAAGATCTGCCGTTTCAAGCGTGTCTCCCGGCTGTATGACGTCGCCAACTTTCAGCTCGTAGCCGACACCCATGCGCTCTATCTT
>CAZTHD010000305.1:0-1238 GCA_964613315.1 uncultured Oscillospiraceae bacterium
TTTAGAAGTCTTCTTGCTCATCAAACTCTCCGATGTCCGTTCCGGATGCTTCCGGTCCGTCTTCTAAAAACTCTGCAATGGCTTTTTCAGATAACACGTAAAAGCTCTTTGCATCCTTATAATATTTCTCGGCAAGCGGTACCTGCCATTCGTGAATGACAAGGTGGGCTCCGTCTGAAAGATGGTTCCTTGCTATCGTGTCCATAACCTGGTAATCACATCCCAGTATGGAATAGATGGGCACACCCTCTTTTTCACCTACGGAATATCCATCCTCTTCTCTGTAAAAGCACTCCGTCCCTATAAGTCGTTTAAGGATCTCATCCTCAAGCGTTTTATCTGTAACCAGCTTCACTGTATTTCCGAGACTATTATCTGCAGGCACTATATAACATGTTTTCGACTTGAACAGTCCACTGTATACTTGTTCCCCGATACCCGTTCTTTCGAAGCAGCATTCAAGGTCTTCTTCCGAATCAAACAGGAATATCACATCGCATAATTCCTGACTGCGGGGAGCGGCTTCCTCCTTAGTATTTTTCAGATAGTCAAGATATGCGCCTTCGGTTTCGAACTTCCACCTCCGTTTTATAGCAGGCGCGTAGTATACAGGAAAGAGATCTCCCTCTTTTACAAACGCTCCGATTGACACCGTCCGGTTTACCTGCTTTTCGAAGAAATCCTTCTCAGACAGAAATTGATTTAAGATGACTCTTGTTGTCAGAAAATGAATTTCATCATCACGCTCCTTTCGAAGTTCTCTCAATATCGTACTGAGCGTTTTAACATTGCCCTCTTTATCAAACACCGAACGACCGGTCCCGAGCATTTTCCTTTCTGGCTTCTTCCATCCTTTGTCATAATCTTTTGAATAAATGACTGCGAGGAAATCTATGTCTCATGAAACACCGGCGTGGATCTTTTGGACGCCTCGGGACTTTAAGTATCTCTTTGCTCTATATTCGCTATTTCCCATGTACAGGTGAATGTACTTCTTTGTTTTATTCCCGGTCCTTTCTAGAAGGTCGAAGTGATCTTTAAGTTCATCGGAATACTCACCAAGGAATGCATAACCTTTTGGCTGCGAGAGCCTTATGGTCTTTTTTGTTTTTCCGTTTACATTGACAGAAGACCTGATCAATAGCTTTTCATCTATAAGCGTCTTTAATCTATTCCTAGTAAACCACTCACTATATCTACCGTTATACAAATAGTCCTCATACTCAATCTCCCCTATC
>CAZTHD010000305.1:1248-2455 GCA_964613315.1 uncultured Oscillospiraceae bacterium
TACTGATAAGAGCAAAAATATCATCTTTAATTGAGCCGACTATATAATCCAATTTTTTTTACCGTTTTTCGCAAAAAATTTTCAGAAGTTTTTATATCATTCTAAGTTTTTATATCTTTTTTTGAAAAAGTCTGTATTTTCAATGCTTTGACAGCTAAAAACCTACCACAATTTCATGTTTTTTTCAATCACCCCAAAATTGTGGTAGGTTTGTACCTCAAAAATGCCTCCTGATTTCCCTTCTCGTAAACGTAAACGTATGTCTCATCCGACTCTGAAAGGAGCCCTTCGTGGACTAACGTCAGGGAAAGAATATTATCGTTTTTTATTACAAATGTGTCTTGCAGTGCATCTATTATTTTCGAGGCTTCAAGATTATCTGGATCCGGAAGATAGCCTTCCGCTGCAGTCTCTTTTCTCACATGATGCACAAAATGAACAACAGGGTTTTCTATCACTTCAACCTTGTTTCCGGATTCCCTGTACTCGGCAACAAGCCCCAGCACTTCGCTTCTCATCAGTTTCCCAAGGCCCGTCGTCTCCGCCTTTTTTCTGAAGCTCTTAAGCGGAGGAAGGACGAAAAGATAGGCATTGCCGGGATAGACCTCCAGTCTGCCTATATGTGCCCGCGCAGGATCATCTGCTTTTTCATCTGCGTCTGATTCTATGCAGTCGATAAAACTACGTGCTTTTAAAGAAATCGTTTCGGTATCCTTCAGAAGTTTTATGATCTCATTTTTCGCCCTTGCTGGTCTTACATCCCCCAGATTCTCAGACAAAAATGACAGCCTTTCCGAAACAGTCTCGCTCTTTTTCAGAAGTTCTTCTGCAAGCGCTTTGTATTCCTCGGTTACTCTAAGCAAGGCCTTCCTTCCTCTTTTCTAAGCGTAACTTCTCCCCTGACTCCTCTAAATTCCACAGACGATGTATAGAATTCTTTCCTCGGGACAAGATACTCTTCTCCGTGGCCGTCCTTCTCGAAAAGTTCTTCCGTGCCGGAGTTCGCAAAAACAAATACCGGTATATCTTCAGTTAATGAATAAGCGCTCGCATTATAGAACTTGAGCCGGTCTTTTGCATCTGATCCAAATAACATAATCTGATATACGTTGCTGTCCCCTTCGATCATGAACACATAATCAAAGCCAGGCATGAGCGTGGGTCCCACTAACAGCTTCTTCCCGTTTGCCATGGCCACCATAGTTTC
>CAZTHD010000306.1:0-2450 GCA_964613315.1 uncultured Oscillospiraceae bacterium
CTTGGTCATGATTACAAAATCGAAGTCACCAAAGAACCTAGCTGTGAGGAAGAGGGGGTCGAAGTACACACCTGCACAAGATGCGGAGATCATCACGAAGAGGCCATCGAAGCCTTAGGACATGATTTCGTCCATAAGGAGAAGGAAGCTACCTGCACTGAGGAAGGCTTTACGGGCGACGTTTGCAGCCGCTGCGGAAAGGAAGAAGTAAAGACAGTTCCTGCTCTTGGACACAGCTATTCCCAGTCCTGGACCATAAGGGAGCAGCCCACGTACTTCAAGAAGGGCCTCAAGACCAAGACCTGCAGCCGCTGCGGGGACGTGCTCAAAGAAGAGATACCGGCTCTCATATCACCTATTGTCATAGGCGGGGTAGTGGGAGGCCTGGTTCTTCTTGGTATCGTTATAGGCTTTTTGATGAAAAAGAAAGCAGCCGGCGGGATAGCCGCAGGAGCAGCCGGAGCAGGGGTCAAGGCTGCAGAGCTTGTGGTAAAAGAAGCTAAGAAGATAGGAAAGCCCAAATTCAAAACAAGGACATTGCTTCTCTGCACGAAGGATGAAAAACTCATAGAGACCCTTAAAGGAAAGGACTACTTCAAAGTCAAGACCTGTAGCTACGATGAGCTTCTTGAAAAAACGGCAGACGTTGAGCCTGACGTCCTCATAGCCGACGTCACGAACGACGTGGTATTAAGAGAGATAACAGAAGCCATGGAAGAGCCTCTCAAGGAGACTAAGATAGGACTCATTGCCTGCAAAGATTTAAGCGAAGCAGGAAGAGAAAGGCTCGCAAAGCTCGCCAACGAAGAAAAGATAATCGACTTTGTGGAAGAGGGAGTAAGCCCATACGTCGCCATGGTAGAGCTGGTGCTTCCCGTAATGAAACCCGATCTTAAGTCGGATGAGACCCTGACCAATATAGGGACGGTGGCCGACGCCTTAGGCATCCCCGGAATATCGAAGATCATAGACGTATATCTTGCGGGGAAAGATATAAAGGAGACCCTCGAAGAAGAGGAGCTCGGTATAAGCGAAGACGCCACCATAATCGAGGACATAGCTTCGATACTTGGCTTTGAAAAGCTGGAATCTGTAGCAGGCCTTGTGGGAGACGTGGAAGCCATTAAGAAGGCTCTTGATAAGGAGACCGGAGCTTACGAAGAAAAGAAGGGAAGAGCCGCTGTCAAAGATATAGTAGACGTAGTCTCAGACCTTGCAGACGATTAGAAACGTTTGATATCGATAAAATACAAAACTCCCGCCGCTTTGGCGGGAGTTATTGTGTCTAAAACTTTAATAGTTTTCTGCCCTGAGCTCAAAGTAGCTTTGTGCATGGTTGCAGGCCGGGCAAACTTCCGGAGCTTCCGTTCCTACCACTATGTGTCCGCAGTTCCTGCACTCCCACACCTTTACGCTGCTCTTCTTGAACACTTCCTGAGCCTCGACGTTTTTGAGGAGGGCTCTGTAGCGTTCCTCATGATGCTTCTCGATCGCTGCTATGAGTCTGAACTTCTTTGCAAGCTCTGGGAATCCTTCTTCTTCTGCCGTTTTTGCAAAGCTTTCGTACATATCGGTCCACTCGTAGTTCTCGCCCTCGGCTGCGGCAAGAAGGTTTGCTGCCGTATCGCCTATGCCTTCAAGCTCTTTGAACCATATCTCGGCGTGTTCTTTTTCGTTATCAGCTGTCTTTGAGAAGATGGCGCTTATCTGTTCAAAGCCTTCCTTCTTTGCCTTCGATGCAAAGTAGGTGTATTTGTTCCTTGCCTGGGATTCTCCTGCAAAGGCTTCCCAAAGATTTTTTTCTGTCTGCGTTCCTGCATATTTATTTGCCATTATTTGCCTCCATAGCGTTTTTAAAACAATTTTGAACGTTTGCTGCATATATATTAAATATATCCGTCCCTATTATATCATACAATGCGCCTGGAGTTTCTTTTAACTTGCACTTCCGTGCAGAAACCCGACGGAATATGATATAATCTAAAAAATTCTTATGAAAAGAGGGATAAAAATGACGATTACAAAGGATATCAGCTACGTAGGAGTAAACGACCATATCATAGACCTTTTCGAAGGTCAATACGAAGTGCCTCTCGGCATGGCGTACAATTCCTATCTCATAAAGGATGAAAAGATCGCAGTCATGGATTCTGTGGATATCAAATTCACCGATGAGTGGCTCGGAAATCTTGAAGAGGCTCTCGGAGGAAGAAAGCCCGATTATCTCGTGGTCCATCACATGGAGCCAGATCACAGCGCAAGCATCGCAGCATTCATGGATAAGTATCCGGAAGCGGTCATGGTCTCTTCAGCTAAAGCCTTTGTGTTTATGAATAACTTTTACGGCAAGAACTATGACGATAGGAAGCTCGTTGCGGCAGACGGTTTCGAACTGCCCCTCGGAAGCCACACCCTTCACTTCGTGACGGCTCCCATGGTCCACTGGCCTG
>CAZTHD010000307.1:0-2401 GCA_964613315.1 uncultured Oscillospiraceae bacterium
CGATCTTTTCGATCCTTGTCTCAGAGACTATGCCCATGGCTTCGCTGGCCCTTTCTCTTGTGAGGCCCGCTTCCTCTCTGTACTGCTGATAAATGTTCTTGTTTTCCTTAACAGATTTCCTGCCCATCAGAATATCCTCCTCGTATGTCTATAGATGCATTTTACTACAATCTGGATAATATTCAAGAATATAAGGAAAGGAAGGTGGTTTTGATGTATAATAAAATGGTTAACTATGAAAGACGAGGAAGTATTTTGAATCGTATAGATATCTTTGAACAATTTGATAAGGTCGAAGCATTCTTTTCGATCAAGCCCGACAGAAGTCTTGATCTCATACCGGCGCTCAGCAGGGCTCTTAAAGAGGGCGAGTACTTCATAAAACCTCATATGGTACACGGAAAGCACGTGGAGGTCATCGATGAGGAATTTCTTAATGCAGAGCATATAAAGATAGCAGGTTACCCTGAGCTTTCGGATGTTCAGGGATACATAGAAGTTCCCATGACAGACGGCCTCGTAACAGACCTTCCGGGAGTCGCCATAGTCACTACCCATGGAGACTGCATAGGAGTTTTTGCCTTCGATCCTGTAAAAAGGGCAGTAGGCGTAGCCCATGCAGGCTGGAAGGGGACTATGCTCGGTATTGCAGGAGAGCTCGTAAAGACCATGAAGGAAAGATACGGCTGCAGGGCTGAGGATATATATACCTATATCAGCCCCGGTATAGACAAGTGCCATTTCGAGGTGAAAGACGACGTGAGACAGCAGTTCATCGATACTGCAGCCTGGACCGAAAAATATATAGTAAGGAAAGACGATGAGCATTTCCTCATAGATCTTAAAGGGGTCAACAGAAGATACCTCGAGCTCGAGGGCATTAAAAATATAGAGATAAACAGCGACTGCACCTACTGCCTTGAAGACAGGTATTGGTCATATAGGAGGTCTAAGGACAAAGACCGCATGCTCGCATATATCAGGCTATTATATTAAGTTATTGTTTTGGCATCGCTGTGACGAATTTTCTCGGCCCGCTCGCGCTTAATCCTCGTGCAGCGGTACATCGGCTCTGCCGTCGCCTTTAAGGCTCGTCAATCGCCGTGTACCGGCACTGCGGACGACCTCGAAAATTGTCATCAGCGATACCTGTAAAAGTATCAGGAGACAATATTCACAATGAAACAGAAAACAGCTGAAGAAAAACTGATAAGCCGAAATAAGTATAATTTCGGCCTTGGAACTGTCGGACGCGACATGTTCTATGCATTTGAAGCCAATGCGCTTCTTTACTTCCTTTCCAACATACTTTCGCTGCCCATAAAGTATTTCGCAGCGGTCAGCCTCGTGCTTTCCGTGATGAGAGTCTTCGATGCCATCAACGATCCCGTGACCGGTCTCATCGTTGAAAATATCAACACCCGCTGGGGAAGATATAAACCCTGTATTGCAGTAGGCGGACTCGTGTCAGTCGTATTCTTCCTGATACTCTACGGAAACGTAGGTACGGGCTGGGCGTTCGTTGCGATCTTCGCTGTTGCTTACTTTTTCTGGGACGTATCCTACGGCCTTAACGACATCGCCTACTGGACACTGCTTCCTTCTCTTACTACGGATCAGAAACAAAGGGAAAGCTACGGGGCTTTCGCAAGGATATGCGCCAATATAGGTATGTATATAGTCATGGTAGGCTGGCAGCCCATAACTGCAGCTATGGGCAATACTCCGAGCGCATGGTTCAAGGTTGCTCTTGTGATATCAGCTCTCTACATACTATTCCTCCTCTTCCCGATACTGGGCGTCAAGGAGCACAAGAACTTCGTTGAAAATGAGGAAAAGACTACGCTTAAGGATATGTGGAAGGCTCTTACGGGAAACGACCAGCTCATGTGGGCGACCCTTGCAATGGCTTTGTTCACCGTCGGGTACGTGACGACCACCGGCTTTGCCACTTACTATATGCAGTATCTTTACGGAGACATCAATATGTATGCCGTCCTTGCAGGTGTCTGCGGCGTTGCTCAGCTGGGAGCTCTCATGATATTCCCGCTCATCTCAAAGAACAAGAACAGAAGGCAGCTCTACGGTCTTTCAACGGCTCTGGTACTCATAGGTTACGCCATGTTCTTCTTTGCAGAGCATTCCCTCATCCTCATAGCAGTCTCTGCAGTCATCATATTCGTGGGAGAGGCATTCATACAGCTCCTCATGCTCATGTTCCTTGCAGATACCATCGAGTACGGACAGTGGAAGATGGGAAGGAGAACGGAATCCATTACCTTCTCCATCCAGCCTCTCATCAACAAGATAGGCGGAGACATTTCCACGGCTCTCATCTCCGGTTCCATCATCATAGCGGGAATCAAATCCGCCGATTCTGATGTAGCTGCCGAGAGCATAG
>CAZTHD010000308.1:0-2385 GCA_964613315.1 uncultured Oscillospiraceae bacterium
ATAGGCAGTATATTCTGCATTATGTAGTTATCTTCAAATATATCCATACGTATGTATTACCTTGTGTGATACAGTAGTTAATCACGTTTCCGACTAAGTTCTTTTTTTCAAAAGAAGAAGCGATCCTATGTATGGCGATGTATGGTTCTTTATTGATCCAGGAACCTTCGATGGCTTCGTATTCATCATCATGCACCATGACAAAAGGGCCTAATATATGGTTCGGATCGTTTCTGTCAACGACAAGATGGAGTCTTGAAAGCTGTATGTCATATTCAAGAAGGCTTCTGCTGGGGTAGATATCGTCAGGCCATTCTTCATAGTTATTGTGCTGATACATGAAATGCCTTGCATTTTCATATATTTTTACCACGGCATCAAGGTCTTCGATGAGAGCTTTTCTTACAACTGTTACGTTATTAGCACGTAAAGTCCTGTTCCTTTTCTTTACAGGCCCGAGGAACCCTCTTTTTCGTCTTTCTTTAACTGCCAGTGTGAGGAAGTATTCTATTTCTCCGTTTATGGATCGGCATTCGTCCTTTGCAAGAGTGTTAAGATCTTCATAAAGTTGTTCAGGTATCCTGAGAAGTATTTTCTTTGTTTCAGCCATTTGTCATCTGTCCGTTTCCGTAGTATGTAAATGATATAGTATTGATATCATAATACTATACATATTTGTTGTCAATATCCTTGAAATTTCAACGTTTGTAGGAATTGTTCAATTGTGTTTGAAAATTATAAGTATTTTTTATGGTTTTATATAATTCACAATTGTGTATTACCTTGATAGTATTTAAATGAACAGTGATAGTAGTGTTTTTATGCAAAAGGAGGAGTAACTTATGACGATTGAAGAAGCGGAAGCATTACGTCTTGAAAGACTCGCCATATGCAGAAAAACGATCGACATGGAGAAAACTGATCGTATTCTCAACAAATCGTTTTTTGTCACATGGAAGTACTGGGATGCCGGATACAAACTGAGTGAAGCGATGGAAGATCTTCACAAGATTGAAGAAGCAAACATCAGACATCAGGCTGTATACGGTTTCGATTTGTTTACTGATAACGGAACAAGAAATGCATTCAGAGTGACCAAAGAAGTAGGGCATGCAGGATATATTTTCGATGATGAAGCATACGCTATTTCAGTACCGGAAACTGAATATGTTACAAGAGAACAGCTTCCTGATTTCGTAAAAGATCCGAAGAAGTTCATATGGGAGCAGCTTATGCCTATAAGATTCCCGGAATTCTTTGAAGATCACGACGTGAACAGGTTCGCAAGAGGATATAAAGAGCTTATGGATTTCTTCGGGATGTCCGCAAGAGTCAATAAGAGACTTGCCGAAGAATACGGTGTACCTGTACAGACAGGTCTCGGAACACCGTTCAATGCACCTGAATGGATAATCAACAGGCTTAGGGGAATCAGAGGATTCAGCCTTGATATGAGACAGGCTCCTGAACTTTTGGATGATGTAGTAGCTGCATTCAAAGAACTTGTCTATGATCCAGGCTATAACAATATCAAGAATGCTCCTGACGGACACAATCCAAATGTTTGCTTTGATGCCGGAGCGGCAATGCTTGCTCATAACATTCTCAACTTAAAGCAGTTTGATAAATATTATTGGCCGTTCCTTGGCAAGACCCTCGACCTGATCGAAGAAAAAGGTATGTCAGACAATCTCTTCGTTCAGGGTGAAGGAAAGAGGTTTTTCCATCATTTCCAGGATTACAAAAAGGGTACTCTCGTACTCTCCCTTGAAAATGATGACCTTGCTGAAACGAGAAAGTTCCTGCCCAATGCATGTCTGAGCGGTGGTATGAGATTGGATGTTCTGGGTTATGCAACTCCGGAGGAGTGTGTGGAACTTGCCAAACGTTGCATAGACGCTGTGGACGGAATAGGGTACATCTTCTCCGAAGACAAGATGGCTACATATCCGAACGACTGCAGAGCAGAGAACCTGAAAGCGGTCTGTGATTTCGTAAACAACTTCAGAATGTAAGGAGGTAATTATCATGGCGGAAAAGAAAGATTATGAAAGCTATCCCCAGGGTTATGAAAACCTCTGCAAGGATATGGATCTCGAGTCTGTCCCCGATCTCGAGGCTAGGAAGAAAGCAATATGGGGACTTATAGAATTCGTTATCGGTGCTTAGTGCTTAGATATATTTTAGGAGGACCAATATTATGGAAGAAAAGAAAGCAAAGAGGACATTAGGCCTCGGTACTTTACTTGCATACGGAATCGGATCCCTGCTGGGTGACTCCCCGTACGCAAACCTGATCGCCTATCAGGTACTGTTTTATCAGACAGACGGTCTGATGGTAAAAACTTACCTCGCAGCAACTGTATACTCAGGAGTACAGTGGAT
>CAZTHD010000309.1:0-2376 GCA_964613315.1 uncultured Oscillospiraceae bacterium
CGTGACTGGCATATACAACGAGGAAGCAGAGGTATCCGATGTATACAGAAGCGTGGTAGACAAAGCAACGAGCCTCATACGTGACATCGTTCGAAAAGTCCCCTCCTCTTCTTCGGGAGTCAGATACGTGAGCGTCAAATCTGCGATCGTAAGGGCGATAGAGCAAGGACATTGTCTGCTATTTGAAGAAGTCGGCAACCTTCGTGATCCGGGAGCGCTTTCATTTATGAATGACGTTCTCGACAAGGAGGGCACGGGTGTTATCAACACTCCATACGGAGATATTCAAAGACATCCTGATTTCATGATAATAGCAACGACAAACCGCCCTGAAGACCCCGGAGTACATGTAATCAACCCCGCATTCCGCAGCAGATTCCAGTACTTCGCCACTCTCGACAACATGCCGCCTGCTGAAGTAAAAGGCATCGTGGCAAAGAAATGCGGTATAACCGATCCGCTTCTTCTCGATAAGATCTATGAGGTCTATGAAAAGACTGGAGAAGCAAGCAGAGAGATCGGGACCAATGCATATCTTACAATGAGGGCCCTTTATCCATTCGCTATGGCAATCAAAAGAGGCAGGGATCCTGAAGTATCCTTCACTCACTTCCTGCTCAACGCAGTCACAACTACAGCCGATCAGATGGAAGACATCAAAAACGCTGTATCAGACTGCGCATTATTCATTAGTTAGTATATTTCAAACAGAAAACCCAAGTAACCCAGCATGCGCTGCTTATCTTGGGGCTTTCTGTTTTAGGAGGAAAAATGAAACTTAATACGAAAAGATTTGAAAGGTTCAGAAGTTCACCTCAGCTTGTATCCTTTCTGAAGCTCAAAGCTGCAGCCATCCACAAGGAATATGGCATAACCGAAGCAGCAATATGTCTTGATGAAAGCAAAGACGAGAGTTTTGTGGCCTTCACCGATAACTTCAGTTATCACATCAATGTGGGGAACACAGCTTTCTATGAAGGATTGTCTGAAGAGGAATACTTCAAGACGGTAATGGGACTTCTGCTTCACGAGATCGGCCACAGGCTTTTCACCAGTTTTACTGCAATGCAGATATGGTCAAACGAAGTTGAGTCAGGGTGCTTTTTCCCTGAGGATCCTGCTGCAGAAGGTGATCTTAAAGACGATCTTGAAGAGATAAAAGCTTTCATGAAAGACAAAAGAAGCGCCATGGTCCTTTCAAGAGCAATTGGCCTCAATCTCATGAATTCGCTCGAAGACGGAAGAGAGGAAATGCTTTGTCTGAATCTTCTCGGAAGACACAAGTCCCTGTACAGCGGCCTGGTCTTCACAAGGAAAAAGACTTTTTCTGAAGCTCCTTCTTTTTCTGAGGTCAATGACCTCTTTGAAAATGGAGGCGCAGAAGAAAAGCTCCGCTCTTTGCTCCAGATGATTCTCTTCTATTCTAGGTTTTATTCGATCAAGGACCTGCAAGACGATGATACAAACACCGTCCTGTACTCGGAATTTGAAAGAATAGCGCCTACCATCGAGGAATATCTCACCGCAACGACCGCCATGGATCTATATAGGGCCATGAACGACATCCTTCTCTCAATATGGAAACATATAAGGGAGCTGTTTTCAGAAAAGGAAAACGAGGATCCAGGAAAGAGCAGTGAAGATAAGCCCTCTGAAGGAGACACCGGTGAAGGATCCGGGAAAGGGTCCGGAGGAGGAGGAAAAGGAGCACCCGGTAAAGGGCCCTCTTCCATGCCTGCTCCCGGTTCATCCGGATACGAGGAAGCTCTTGCAGCTTTAGAAGCGCTCTTTGGTGAGATCGCAGACGAGTCTTCCGTCCCGTCTCTTAGCGGAAGCGGAACAGACGGTGCAGCAATGCGAAAAAGACTCGGAGGTTTTGTGCCCATTCTTGATACCACTTCTATAGAATCGACCGGTTCCGGTCTTATCACCCATGAAGAAGATGAACGAGAAAGCGAGACAAAGCTGGAACTTGGCACTCTGCTTAGAAAAATCGAAGGAGAACTGGCTGAAGAAGACCGTGAAGCAAAGCTTAAAGAAGGCATCGAAAACTTTGCCGGGGCAATCGATTTCCCAAGCATACACAAGAATGTCGATGCAGTCATAATCCGGGAAAAAGTTACCCCCTACGAAAAGGCGGAATACGAAAAGATCTCAAGACCTTTACGAAAGATCGCTGAACAAATGGCGAGGAAATCACGTTTTCTTGAAAAGGAAGAAGATGCGGAATATGAACTGAATAACTGCTACTGCGGTACTTCACTCAATCCGCTTGCCTACTCAAGGGAGGACTACAAGATCTTCAAAAAGACTATCTACGCAGATCCTGAGAACAGTATCAGCGTTGCGGTCCTTGTTGACGAATCCGGCTCTATG
>CAZTHD010000310.1:0-2352 GCA_964613315.1 uncultured Oscillospiraceae bacterium
CGCCACACCCCGGCAACGCAGTAGATTATACCACTCAAATGCAGGCGATTCAACAAGAAAAATCATTTTTACAAAAAAACCGGCTGCAGAATCGCGTCCTGCAGCCGGTAATACGCTATTTGACTAGAGCTGGATGTGCAGCAAAAGCACTGCCACGTTCATGTAAATAAGAAGTGACAGAGCGTCCACTATGGTCGTGATGAAAGGAGACGCCATGACCGCAGGGTCAAAGCCGAGCTTCTTTGCAAAGAGCGGAAGCGTGCACCCCACGAATTTGGCTATCATTATCGTAAAGACCAGCGATATCGAAACAACGAGGGCTATCATAACGGATATGGACGTATTACCCATGAGCAGTCTGTCTACCAGCATTATCTTTCCAAAGCCCACCACTGCCAGAGACAGTCCGCAGAGTATGGATACTCTGAACTCCTTCCAGATGACAGCGAATATATCGGAGAACTCTATATCGCCTAAAGATATACCTCTTATGATGGTTACCGAAGCCTGCGATCCCGTGTTGCCTCCCGTATCCATGAGCATGGGTATGAAGGCAGTCAGCGCGACCTGAACAGAAAGAGCATCTTCGAATTTTGTGATGATCATCCCGGTGAAGGTTGCAGATATCATGAGGAGCATGAGCCAGGGTATCCTCTGTTTCCAGATCTCAAAGACGGAGGAACGAAGGTAGGGATGCTCTGACGGCGTGATAGCTGCCATCTTTTCGATATCCTCTGTAGCCTCTTCTGTAAGAACGTCGATAGCGTCGTCTACCGTTACGATACCGACGAGCCTGTTTTCCTTGTCTACTACGGGAAGAGCCGTATAGTCGTACTTCGAAAGAGCGTTTGCTACTTCCTCCCTGTCGTCGGTGGTCATGACCGAGATGACGTCCTCCTCCATGATATCCCCTATCCTTGCTTCATAGGGATTTAGGAGGAGGTCTCTTATGGATACAAGGCCGACGAGCTTCTTGTTGTCGGTCACGTAGCATATGTTGATAGTCTCTTTGTCTTCTCCTTCCTTTCTTATCTTATCGAAGGCTTCCCTTACGGTCATGTTTGCATTGAGGTCTATGTACTCAATGGTCATGATGGATCCGGCGGAGTCTTCAGGATAATTGAGGATGGTATTGATGTTTCTTCTCGTCTCGTTGTCTACAGCCTTGAGCATACGACTGACGACGTTTGCAGGCATCTCCTCGATGACGTCGACCATATCGTCGACGAACATGTCGTCCATGACCTGGTGGAGCTCCTTATCGGTGAATGACTTGATAAGGGCCTCCTGCATGTCAGGGTTCATCTCTATAAAGGTGTCTGCGGCGAGATCTTTGGGGAGCACTCTGAACATTCTCGGAAGGTCTTCTTCCTTGAGTTTGTCATCGTCGTAGAGCGACTCCATCATTTCTGCTATGTCCGCGGGCTCGAGGGTATCGAGAACGGATCGCAGCTTTTTCAGATCTTTGTTTTTAAGCATATCGAGAAGCTGAAGTTCGAGATCTTTTTCTTCCATGGGTATACCCTCCTTTCCTAAAACACAACAAAAAACAGCGAAATGATTTTCATGTTGATATTTTTCTCGCTGATGTATTTATCCTCTAAAATTATATTATTCAAAATCTAAGATTACAAGAAAAAAGAAGCCGTATCGTGAACGAAATTTCACAAAAATACGGCTTCTGAATGATCTAAATATTTCTACCCTATCTTGGCATTCGGGCAGTGCTTTACAATATAGTCATACACCCAGTCGAAATGCTCTTCATCGGCATATACCATGTTGTGCACGAGGGTCCCGTTCACGCGTATGAAATGCTTTTCAGGAAATGCTTTGATCTTCTTTACTTTAGAGAATTTTGAATACAAAGATCCGCCGGTCGCAGAAAGTGCTCCCGCAGAGACCGCTGCTCTGCTTCCGTTCATAGCTCCTACGCCCATGGTCAGTATATCCAAAGCCTTTGCCATATCGGTCTTTATCTGTACGTGATCTATACCGTTCTCATCCATTTCGAAAAGGACGGTGTACTTGCCGTTATTGGCCTTGGTGACTATGAGATAGGCAGGAAGCGAAAGAACTAGCAGGATACCAAGGACAAGAGCTGCCAAGCCGACGGAACCGAGGATATCATCCATTCCGCCGCCTTCGGCAAGGTTGAATACGGTCATAAGGACAGCTACTACTGCTGCGGCTATGCCCAGCACCTTCCAGACCTCGAATAGGAGGAAGAGGCTTTTCATCATTGGCAGCTCATATACCCAGCTGTACTTCCCTTTTTTATCTTCAAACATGTGACCGTCTGCAGCAGGGCTTTCTGATCCGTACGCGGCAGGGGAGATGCGTGACCCAAAA
>CAZTHD010000311.1:0-2346 GCA_964613315.1 uncultured Oscillospiraceae bacterium
AATATAAGTCTTCTGATTCCCATTATTTAAATTATCTCCTGTAAATATATCTTAATTGAACGAGAACGGGTTTATATCCACCGTCATCAATTTTGCCTTTTCCTTTGCCTGTTCGTGCTTATCTTTCAGTTCTCTCACTATACCTGATATTTGCTGCCTGTTTCCGGCAGGGGTCTTTATGAGGATCTGGTATCTGTAAAGACCTCCCTGCTTTAAGAGCATGGGAGCTGCAGGCCCGAGGACGTAAGTCCCTTCAGGGACCTTCTTCCTAAGCCAGGTCACGCACCTTTGAGCATACTTTTCGCACTTTTCCTTGTCCTCATCCATGATGAGTATCTGATATATGTCCGTGAAAGGCGGATACTCGGAAGCCTGCCTTACGATTATCTCGTCTTTGTAAAAGCCTTCGTAGTCGTGGGCGGCAGATGAGTGAAGTACCCTGTTTTCGGGGGAGTAGGTCTGTATCATGACCCTTCCCCTTTCATCTCCTCTTCCCGACCTTCCCGCAGCCTGAGTCATGAGCTGGAAGGTCCTTTCGGATGCTCTGAAATCAGGAATGTTGAGAGTCACGTCCGCGCTTATGATGCCCACCAAGCCTACGTTTGAAAAGTCGAGGCCCTTTGCCACCAGCTGAGTGCCTATGAGTATGTCGGTCTTTCCCTTTCCAAAGCGCTTTAGAGTGCTTTCGAGCTCTCCTTTTTTCTTTATGCTGTCAAGGTCGAGCCTTTCTATATTTGCATTTGGGAAGAGCTCCCTTGCTTTTTCTTCCACCTGCTGAGTGCCTACTCCGTAGCCTCCTATGAGCTTGCTCCCGCAATCGGGGCAGAGCTTTGGCATCCTTACTTTCCTGCCGCAGTAGTGGCATTCGCAGACTCCGTCGTCTTTATGGTAGGGCATGGATATGCCGCATTCGCCGCACTTTACGACAAAGCCGCATTCCCTGCAGGATACGTATGAAGAGTATCCCCTCCTGTTCAAGAAAAGTATGACCTGCCTTCCTCTTTCGAGCTCTTCTCCTATGGCGTCGGCAAGAGCTACGGAAAACAGGCTCCTGTTTCCTGCCCTTACCTCCTTGGACATATCTATGATCTCAACGCCGGGAAGAGCATTCTTGTTGTAGCGCTCTCTTAGCTCTATCCTTTTGAATATGCCTTTTTCTGACCTGTAATAATCGACTACCGACGGCGTAGCTGAGCCCAGCACCACAGCGGCGCCGTGATCCATGGCCCTTTTGGTCGCCACTTCCAAGGTGTCGTACTTGGGATTCTTATCCGATTTATATGAAGTCTCGTGCTCTTCGTCAAGCACTATGAGACCTATGTTCTTAAATGGCGCGAAGATAGCGGACCTTGCCCCTATGACGAGGCTTACGTCTCCTTGCTCTATGCGCTTGTATTCCACGGTCCTTTGGGCCGGTGTGAGCTTGCTGTGAAGGACCGCAACGCTGTCTTTTCCGAAACGGCTCATGAACCTTGCAACGACCTGGGGAGTCAGGGATATCTCAGGGACAAGGACTATGCCCTGGCGGCCTTTATCTATGACCTTCTTCATGGCCTGAAGGTAGACTTCCGTCTTGCCGCTTCCCGTTACGCCTTTCAGAAGAAAGACCTGATGCTTTTTTTCATCTATGCTCTTTCCTATCTCGGAAAGGACTTTGCTCTGCTCGTCGGTGAGCTCTTTGGGAAATGAGTCTGCTTCGCTGAGCTCTATATCAGCAAAGGGATCCTTAGTCTTCCTCTTTACCTCCGATACGGGAAGGAAGCATTTCAGGGCTTCTATGTACCTGCATATGTACCTCGTGTGCATCCACATGGCCGTACGGACGGCCTCCTCGGTAAGGCAGGTATCGGGATCTAAGGACTTTATCTTTTTGAACTTTATGACCTTTCCATCCGGATTCTTGGGAGCTTCCTCGTATATCTTAACGACGTATCCGTCTATCTCCTTGTTATGCACACCAAAAGGCACTACAGCCTTCCTTCCGATCTTCAGGAGGCTTTCATCCTCCAGATCGAATGCATAGGTGTAGCACAGGTCCGTAGCGTCTGTGTTGTTGTCGATTACGATATCGGCGTATTTCATAACATATTATTATATCATAGAAATACGCTTTTTACGCAGATCGTCTTAAGGAATGATGGACAAAAGATCTAGAAAAAATATTCTTCTTCCGGTTCTTCCTTGTCTTTCATCATGCCATAGAAGACCACGGCTGCCATTACCAGCAGGCAGCCTGAAAAAATGGTCAAGGCAGCTCTTTCAAGCTTTTGCATTTCAAGTTCTCCTTACATTATGTCAACTTTAGCTATTATGTCTTGATATAGTAACGTTGAAGATCTATGCCTC
>CAZTHD010000312.1:0-2342 GCA_964613315.1 uncultured Oscillospiraceae bacterium
GAGCCTGAGTGGGGCATGTACCGAGTACCAGGAACAGGATCTGGTTTTCCTTGATAAGGCCGTTTGTAAAGATAGAAAGCTTGGATTTCTTTTCCATTACTTCTTGCCTCCTTTCTTTTTACCGAAAGGAACGTGCTTTGTGATACTGTCGATGTGCGGTACCAGGATGTTCATGAAGAGTATAGCGAAGGATACGCCTTCGGGATAGCTTCCGTACATTCTGATAAGAACAGTCAGGACTCCGCATCCTATGCCGAATATCACTTTACCGGCATTTGTGATCGGAGATGTGACATAGTCTGTTGCCATGAAGATGGCGCCGAGCATGACTCCGCCTGCGCAGACCTGGAAGATAGGATCCTGTCCGAACACGAGAGCCATAACTGCAACGGATCCGATGAAGCTCAAAGGAATGATCGGGGAGATGACCTTGCGGATGACAAGGTAGATACCTCCGATGAGAAGAGCTGCTGCGGAGATCTCTCCCATGGAACCGTTGATGTTTCCGAGGAACATCTCAAGGTTGGAAGGAACCGCGCTTCCCTTTGCGAGAAGACCAAGAGGCGTTGCGCCTGAAACGGCGTCAGCTCCTGCGGCGTTCACTATAGCTGAAGACATTCTCGGTGTGACCGTCCAAGTGGACATCTGTGTCGCAAATCCTATGAACAGTGCGATCCTTCCTACGATCGCAGGGTTTGCAAAGTTCTGCCCGAGGCCGCCGAAGATCTGCTTTGCGACTACGATGGCTGCAAAGCATCCGATGATGGCCATCCAATAGGGCATTGAAACGGGAAGGTTGAGGGCCAGGATGAGACCTGTGACCATTGCGCTCCAGTCGCCCACCGTATCGCTTCTTCCGAGTATCCTTCTGGTGATCCATTCAAGGAATACCGATGCAGCGCAGCATACGAGGGTCAGGATCAGCGCCTGCAGTCCGAAAACATAAATTGCTACCGCAAGAGCAGGGATGAGTGCGATGCATACATCGCGCATGATGCTCGCCGTATCCTGCGGAGAATTCACGTGAGGCGCAGCAGAAACTATGAGGTTGGTGTGTTTATCTGCCATTACTTCTTTGCCTCCTTTTCTTTACGTTTTCTGTCGTCCTCCTGGACGAGACCTTTTGCCATTCTGAATTCAAAGTTGAGGGGCTTTCTGGCCGGACATACGTATGCGCAGCATCCGCAGTCCATGCAGGTCATGACGTCGTATTCACGAAGCATGTCGACGTTCTTGTCCTTGTATGCTCTTGAAAGCCTTGCCGGCATCAGGTTCATGGGGCATGCGTCTACACACTTGCCGCAGTTGATGCAGGCTGTTTCTTCCGGTTTGTTTGCGAAGAGCTCATCGAATACCAGTATGGCATTGTTGCTCTTCAGCACTGCGAAGTCGTCTCTGGGGATAGCGCGTCCCATCATGGGTCCGCCGAGGAGTATCTTCTTGACTTCGCCCGTAGTGCCTCCGCAGAAATCGATGATCTCGTTGATCGCGGTCCCTATGGGAGCTTCTACGTTCTGGGGATGTGCCACTATGTTTCCGTCTACTGTGAGGAATTTGGAAACCAGAGGCATTCCTGTTTCAAAATACTGCTCGAGCTTGAGCATCGAAACGGCGTTGCTGACTATGCATCCAACGTTGATGGGGAGCATGCCCGCTGCGCATACTCTGCCGGTGCATTCGTAGATGATGACTCTTTCTGCACCCTGGGGATAGGTATGTGCAAGTGCCTTGACTTCGATGTCTGTGGCTCCTTCGAGAAGCTTTCTGAAATTCTCGATGGCATCGGGCTTGTTGTCTTCGATGCCGATGACGCCGTGCTTGATGTTCAGCCACTTCATGGTGGTCCTCATGCCGGCTATCATTTCCTTGCCGTAGGCGAGCATAGCTGCGTGGTCTACCGTGATATAAGGCTCGCACTCAGCTCCGTTGAGGATGAGATACTCTGCTGCTCCGTCAGGAACGTTGTACTTGACGGACATGGGGAAGGACGCTCCTCCCAGACCTACGAGGCCGGAATCTCTGACTGCTTTGAGAAAGCTTTCTCTTGAATCGATGACCGGCGGAACTACAGTTTCTGCGACTTCCTGTTTTCCGTCAGCCTGAATGATGATGTTCGTATCGACACGGCCGTTCTGCGTCATGAACTGCTCGATGGCGACGACATCTCCCGACACACTGGCGTGTATCGGAGCGCTTACCGGTGCTTCAGTGCTGCCGATAAGCTGTCCCAGCTTCACGTGGTCGCCTACGGCCACCACCGGCTGGCAGGGGGCGCCGATGCTCTGAGACATCGGCAACATGAAATTTTTGTTCCATAATAAATCGGGTTCTAATGACTCGGG
>CAZTHD010000313.1:0-2335 GCA_964613315.1 uncultured Oscillospiraceae bacterium
CCAAGCTCAAGGAGAGAGAACATGAGCACCGCCATTGAAATGAGCGGAGTCTCTTCCCCAAAATGATAGAGCTTGTTTATCTCAAGATGGAGCTTTACAGCTCTTCTTAAGGGGTCTTTCCTGTCTATGCCCGAGAGCTTGTATTCTTTGATGAGCTCTTTGAACTTTCCCGGGACGTTTTCTTCGGATTCGGGTATCAGGTCCCATTCATATACTACATTGCGGTTCTTCCTGAAGATCTCGCTGTCGGGAACATCCTGGTCCAGCCTAAGGAGCATCTTTGTCCATCTGCATACCATCTTGAGCTCAAGATCTGTGCTCATGGAAATATAGCTGACCATATCCTGGTATACGTTTCGGAAATTGTCAGCCATGGCATAGGAATGCAGTGTGATCTCTTCATCGAGACTACCCTGTATCATTTTTGCAACAGCAGTTTTGTGGACCTTCTCGCCTCTGATCCTGAGTATGCTGTATATCCAGCTCCACTGGTCGCTTTGCTGCATCCAGGTCCGAAACTCCGGGTTCTTTGGAAAGTTGTCTTTAAGCTCTTTTAACTTGCTGTCTATTAGATCGATCATCAAAGCTCTTTTATCTAAGCTCTTTCGGCTTCTCTTTTCAGAGCTTCTTCAAGGCCCTTTGCAAATTGGTCGGCGCAGGAAGTGCCCCTGCTTCCGCAGTCATTGCCCTTGAGTATGCTTATGACCGTCTGAGGATCCTGTCCTTCAACGAGTTTCGATATCGCCTTGAGGTTACCGTTGCATCCGCCCTCGAATGCCACGTTGTGGATCTTTCCGTCTTCAAGTTCGAAACTTACAGCCCTGCTGCAGGTCCCCTGGTTGTAATGTACGTATTTCATAAAACGCCTCCGTGTGTTTCTTTTTCCGTAACAGGATACCACAAAACGCATACAATGGCAATTCCAAGAAACAGATATATCCAAATCCACCCTATTCATGATAATATATATTGTAAATAAATTCAGTTCAGCGAGGTCATATATGGGTATTCTCAACGCAGTGTTTTTGTTCATAGTAATAGTCCTTGTATATTGGATCATATGCGAGATATTTACAGTGCTCTTCAGGTTCACGGGTCTTCCCTACGAAAAAGCGAGATTTCAGGTACTGTCCCTTCTAACTGGAACGGGCTTTACCACAAGGGAAAGCGAAGGCCTGGTATCCATAAGGCAAAGAAGGAAGCTCGCACAGGTAACCATGCTCTTTGGCTACGTTTTCAACATAACCATCATATCGACCTTCATCAACATCTTCGTTTCTCTAAGAGCCTATCAGTCAAGCAACCTGTACGCAGAAGTGCTGATCCCGATAGGCGTTATGACAATACTTTTCCTCGTCTTAAGGACCAGCGCTGTTCATAAACGTCTGGATGCGCTCATCGAAAAACTTGCGGGAAGATTCATCACCAAAGATGCAGCTAACACCATACTCCTTGTCGACTATATCTCCCACGATTCGATAGCAAAAGTCAAACTTCAAGAAGTACCGGAAGAATTCAAAGGCAAGACCTTGGCGGAGCTCGATCTTAGAACTAAGTACAACGTGCTCGTGATGCTTGTGGAAAGAGCCGACCGCTCCGTTGTAGCAGCTGACGGCAAGACCGTCTTCTGCGAAGGTGACAAGCTGACCCTCTTCGGCAATTACAAGGTCATCACCAACCTCTTCCACGCCAAGGAATGGTTCAACTGACAAAAGAACGCATTGAGCGCCATGATTCTCGCCAAAACGAACAAATCCGAACATCGTCTTTTTACGGACGGTGTTCGGATTTGTTATTTCCATTGGTCTAGTTTGTCCCGTATTCTTCTAATCTAAGTGATAGTAATAAGAATTCGCGCATTTTTTTTCATTTTATGGCCTCCTTATTCTAAACTCCGGAATATATATGTCCTTTATCAAATAATCGGGATTTTTTTCGTAGGGGCCACAGACAAAATTGTCACGAAAACTGGCATACGATATCTTCATGCTCCATGAATGACCATTGTTGTGGTACACCCCAGATCGAAGACTGTAAGCACTGGGCTCAGGACAGCGATCGGCTTCGGCATTAAGTGTGCTTTGTAACTAAAGACTCAAACAATACAATGTGTTTTCTTGCAAGTCAGCTAAGAATTCCCGCAGATCTATCTCATTAAGTTTCAGTTTTATTTCCCTTTTATTCTGCCTGCCTGTCCATGTTTTACATATGTTTATTTGTATAAAACCAGGAAACTTAGAAAAATCGCTGATCATATTACTGAGTTCAATGATCATCGGGTCGTTTGGGTCGTGTCTGCCGACAGGACTGTCGCAGTCACACATCCAATCGGTAA
>CAZTHD010000314.1:0-2321 GCA_964613315.1 uncultured Oscillospiraceae bacterium
TGAGTTCCAATATCTCGTTGGTGGTCTTGGGATCAAGAGCCGACGTTGCCTCGTCACAAAGAAGAACTTTTGGGTTCGTTGCCAAGGCTCTTGCAATGGCGACTCTTTGCTGCTGACCTCCGGAAAGCTGAGCCGGATAGTTTGATGATTTGTTGCCAAGGCCTACAGTCTCAAGCAGTTCCTGAGCTCTTTTCCTTGCTTCTGACTTAGGGACTCCTTCAAGTTCGAGAGGAAGGCAGACGTTTGCAAGGCAGGTCCTCTGCATGAGAAGGTTGAAGCCCTGGAATATCATTGATATATCTCTTCTCTTTGCTCTGAGCTGTGCGTCGCTCAAAGTTCCCAGGTCAACACCGTCGACTTCTACAGAACCGGTGCTTGGTTTTTCAAGCATGTTGATACATCTTACGAGAGTGGATTTGCCTGCCCCGCTCATGCCTATGACTCCAAAAATATCCCCGTCTGCAATGGAGAGAGATACGTTTTTCAGAGCCTCTACAGTACCGTCGGCAGTTGTAAATGTTTTAGAAAGATTCTTGATTTCTATCATAGTATTAACGACCCAAAGTCCGGGCATCTTTTGTCCGGACTTTGTTATTTAGACTATATATATTTTACCGATTTTCTGATATTATTCAAGACCGCTCCAGTCAGAGAATGTGCTGCTGTATACGCCCATCGGCTCGTGATGTACTTCAAGCACCCATACGATGTGGGTTCCGTTCTCTTCGTTGAAGTTCTGCTGATAAGGGATGTGTGCAAAGTAGTTTGCATCCAGTTCGCCGTCTTCAAGAGCTGTGTTAGGAAGTACGTAATCTGCGAATTCCTTGATCTCGAGAGTGATTCCCTTTGCTGCAAGAACTTCCTTTGCTACTGCAAGGATGTCAGCATGAGGAACCGGGGATGCGCCTATAACGATGGTCGTGCCATTGAGAGCTGCATAATCTACTGTTGCGTCATATCCGTCACCGACTTCTCCGAGGTCGCATACGATAGCTCCCTTATAAGTGTTGTTGATGAAATCCTTTACCTGCTGTGAATTGATAGCTGCGATGAGAGCCTTTGTCTTGTCGGAGCTTTCATTTCCTTCCTTAACGCATACTACGTTTGGATAGGACACGTCAGTACCTTCTGTTACGAAAGGTGTAAGACCTGCTTCGATAGCATAGTTGGAGTTGATGACTGCATAGTCTACGTCCTTGAGGATGCTGGGGACCTGAGCAGCTTCTGCTTCGACGATCTCTACGTTATGAGGATTCTCAGCGATGTCGGACTTTGTTGCCAGGCTGTCACCGGTATCCTTGAGCTTGAGAACTCCCTGCACCTGAAGAAGAACGAGTGCTCTTGCTTCATTGGTGGGATCCTGAGGAACAGCGATCTTTACTGTCTTTTTGCTCTTTCCGCATGCTGCGAATGAAAGAACGAGAATGAGTACGAGTACGATACTTGCGATTTTTTTGATGTTTTTCATTTCCTTTATCTCCTTAAAAACTAATTATGAACTATGAAAAAAGGCGGGACTTCCGAAAAGTCTCGCCTCATGATCAAACAAAATATAGTTTAAATATTACAGAGCAATCTTTCCGGAAGCAGGCACACTAAGGTGCATGGGCATAGCCATGCTCATATCCATCATCATGCTTCTGAACTTGATGCTGCCTGTCATCGAAAAGACTCCTTCCCTCTGTATTTTCCAGTATTGTAGCAAGCCAAAAAACTCTTGTCAACTGTTTTTGTGTACAAACTACAAAAAATTTTAAATATTTACAGATCCGAGAAACAAACTATTTTGATCTCATATCATAAAACTCTGATGTTTCGAACTCATCGGATCCTGCGGATTCTTCCGGTATGAAGTCCATCATGGTTTTGCGTTGTGACTCATCGAGATTGGAGATCGTAACGTTGGTAAACGGCACGTTGATCCCGTTGTCGTAGAAAGTCTGAAGGAGTTCCCTGTTCATGAATCTCTGGACTCCCTTTATATCGTTCTCTGTGGATTTGCACATTACCATGATCTCCACGCCGCTGTCGCCCAGTTTTGTAACACCCATGAACTTAGGATCTTCAAGCAGTTTGGGATTTCTCTCCCTGAAATGAGGAAGTTCCCTGTTGAGCACTGCTTCAACATACCTGATATCCTGACCGTACTCGATACTGATCGTGATGAATGAAAGCGATGCCTCCTTGGTCATATTGAGAACGCCTGTGATGTCAGAGTTGTTGTAGATCTTGATGTTAAGATCTCCTCCTCTTATCTTTGTAGTACGAAGGCCTATATCCATCACCGTACCGCGGTAGCCGTCGATGGTGACTATATCGCC
>CAZTHD010000315.1:0-2313 GCA_964613315.1 uncultured Oscillospiraceae bacterium
ATATAGAATCGACGATCATGGCAATGATCGTCGGGAGAGCCATCCTGCGAATTAGTTTGCTGGGCTTCATCTCCAGCATCATCGCATGACGCTCTTCACTGAGTTGTTTTTTCGCCATTTATTTTTTGTTCTTGTTTTTCTTTTCCGTGAAATGAAGTTGTGGCGGCTTTTTAAGGGATCTTAATGTGATCACCAGCTCTATAACTTCAGTGACGAACCAGTACACGGCAATATATGCCGGTAAGAAGAGGCACCCGACGGTGATAAGTGCAAGTATTATACAGTCAGCAAGCACCTGGTCCCCTATTAGATTTTTTTCGATAACGGCATCGTTGATCCGCTGGACCAGCATTGCAACAAAGATGATAGCAAGCACGTAAGGCCAGTTCGAGAAATCAGCATTCCACATTTGCCTTATGCTCATATGCATATTCAAGACATCCGGCTCTATCATAGCAGGATAGATCGCAGTGGACTTAAAACCGGTCATGAATGCCCACCCTTCAACGAACTGAAGGATAGAAAGGAATATGGAAGCATATACGACGTAATTGTATTTTGATATGATCTCGGATATTTTCTGCTGAGACTTTGAATTGTCGTAGCCGTATTTTTCGTGGATAGAAGCTATCTCCGGCTCTATTTGTTTCCTCAACCCGAGATTCCTCATGCTAAGCCTTCTAAGTGAGCTGTTGAGGAGCAATGGAACTATGGCTATCATTGCAACAGCCAGATAAGTGTTTTGGGTTATATCGTATAAAAAGTTAAGTATTATTGCTGCTAGATCTTTCATTTCTTATTCCTTTTCATCGTACTGTTCATGTATCAGATACACGATGCGCGCGAACTGATCTGTCCCTATCATACACATTATCATACCTATGATAGATATTATAAAAGGAATCCTCGATGCAGTGTCGTGAAATATGACTGCAACGAAAGTCAAAGCAATACCGATGGCAATGATTATAAGAGATTTTTTGCCTTCGTCTGTATGTATCAAAATATTGAATGTTTCTTTGATCGATAGTCTTTTCATGATAATTCCCGTTAATAATAGTGGAGATATGTCAATGCATATCTCCACTATATAGGTAATTTGTGATTATATCAATCCTTTATTCTGTTTTTGCAGCAGCATCTCTTTCAGCATTTGCTGCGATGACTTCTGCCATCTTCTTGTTGCTGAGCGGATAGAGGATGTAGAACAAGCAAGCTACTGCCATAACTACTGCAGGAATCATGGTGATGGTGTTGAGAACACCGATCTTAACTTCTTCAGTGATTTCCATTGTTGCTGTGTAGTTGATAGCTGCAAGACCCTTTGTGAGAAGCGGAGCACCGAGAACGACGCCGAGCTTGATCGGGATCATGTAGAGACCCATAACGAAGCCTCTTGCCTCTTTTCCGAGTTTGTACTTACCGTATTCTACGCAGTCACCGAACATTCCGACACCGCAGACCTGGATGCCCTGAAGTGCGAATCTGTTGATACCCATAATGATAATGAACCACCATACACTCTTTCCGAATGTGAGGTAACGAACTGCAAGGAGTGTGAGTACGTTGAGTGCAGAACCTGCGATAGCAAGATTTCTCTTTCCTATCTTAGCATTGAGTTCACCGAGTACGAGAGCACCTGCGATACCTACGATGGAAGATACAGAAGAGTAGATCGGCTGGAGCGTGAGGTCCTGAGCAACGACTCTGAAGTAGTAGATAACTCCGGATGTGATAACACTGTTGGAAGCACCCTTGATGGTCTCTGCAAGGAGAAGGAAGATAAGGGCCGGGTTTCCGAAGATCTGCTTGATCATTTCGCTTGCAGACAGTTTGGCTTTCTTCTGTCCTGTTCCTACATTTTCACCGGGAAGATCATAGGGCTTTGTAGCTCTGAAGAAGATCAGGTTGCAAATGAGGTAGAAGGTGTAGAAGATAGCAACTGCGAAGAAGAAGCCCTTGCCTGTAACGTTGGATCTGTTACCTGTTGTTGCAGCACCTGAGAAGAGCAGTGCGAGCGGAAGGAATGTAGCACCGAAGATGAGCGGTGTGATGGAAGCGAACTGTCCTTTTCTTGCGGAGAGCATCGCCTTTTCCTTCTGGTCTCTTCCGAGTACGTTCAAAAGAGCCATTGTAGCTGTTCTACCAAAGTTGAATATACCGAACGAGAGAACATAGCAGATAACAGCAATGATCATGTTAGCATGGTTGTTGTCACCGGCTACACGCGCATACTGGAGCAGGAAGAAGATCCATGCCAGAGGTGCGCATACGAGTAGGAAGGATCTGTATTTACCCCATCTCATGTTTACT
>CAZTHD010000316.1:0-2307 GCA_964613315.1 uncultured Oscillospiraceae bacterium
GGGAGCTATACGCTGATGCGCACGGGGGCATCTCGCAGTCAAAGATATTGGGCTGGCGTCTTTGCAAACGCCCTTTATCTGATACTTTTTTGGATATGTAAAGCGATTTCCGTCATCGTCAGAATCGGCATAGAACTGCCCAGGAGCGCTTATCTGAGGATCATCTCGGATGAAGCCATGAGCAGAGCTCTGCCTCTCAACAATAAGGTCGTGTGGATAGCAGTGTCTGTGGAAATAACAGTTCTTGCGCTCATAGCTTCGGGGATCACAGCAAAAAGGATCGATGCTAAAACGGAAGGAGAGGGATAATATGCTGGAACTTAAAAACATAAGCAAGAGTTACGGAAGGATGCAGGCGCTGAAAAACGTAAACCTCTCGGTGTCAAGAGGAGAGATAGTAGGTCTTTTCGGAGAAAACGGAGCCGGAAAGACTACGATTCTTAAGACCATCCTGCAGTTTTTGAACTACTCGGGAGAGGTGCTTTTGGACAATGAGCCGGTAACGAGAAAGAACATCCATAAGATATCCTTCGCAACCAGCGAACACAGTTTCTTTCCTGCTATGACGCCCAAAGAGCACGAGAGTTTTTACAAAGAGCATTTCCCTGGGTTTAGACAGCGCAGATACGACGGGCTGATGGAATTCTTTGGACTACCTTCCGGCAAAAAGCTGGGTAGTATGTCTATGGGTCAGCAGAACCAGTATGAGATCATATTAGCTCTTTGCCAAGGGGCTGATCTGATCCTTATGGACGAGCCCTTTGCTGGCAACGACATATTCAACAGAGAAGATTTTTACAAGGTCCTTTTGGGTATATTGGAACCGGCGGAGACTGTTATCATATCCACCCATCTCATCGAGGAGGTCGAAGGCCTCGTAAGCAGAGCCGTCCTCCTAAAGAAAGGCTCCATAGTGGGAGATAAGACTGTTCAGCAGCTCGATGCAGAAGGAAAGGATCTTATATCTTTCGTAAAAGGAAGTTACGGATACAGCGAAGACAGGGTCGCAAAGGCGCTCGAGGATATCACCGGGGAGAAAATATCATGAAAAAGGCGACAGCGATCATCCTGGCCCTCATCCTTGCAGGCGGATGTTTCGTATATATAAGGGCGGCAGGGATAATAGATGAAGCAGATGAAGTCAGCTATACGCAAACTGTGCTTTTGGGAGACCCCAAATACGCCGACGGACTCAACGTGCGCTTTACTGCCGAGCAAAACAACAGTAATTTCGACTCATTCATAATGCCTCTCCCAAGAGAAAGATACGTATGGACTTCCGATATGGCTTTCAGGAACGGACAGGTCGAAAGCACCGAGGCGTCGCTGATCTTCACTTCCGAAAAAGACGGATTAGATATGCCTTTGTCTATCAAAATAACAGAGGAATACGTGATCCCGTCCGATATAGAAGACAGACTTCGGGAGAAGTATGCGGATAAGATAGCAAAAGGTGAGCCATATAAAGCGAGCATATGGGCAGGAAGCATTTTCGACTTCGTTCCCATTGCAGATTATATTTACCGAGAGAGCAAAAATACAGAAGTGCCGGAACGGTATTACAACGAAGCCTTGACCGCAAAGTTGAAAGAGTATTTCCGCTTTCCGGTGCCTGAAGATTCTTTTTTGAATTTGACAGTAACGGATAAACAAGTCTTTTCCATAAGATATACCTACGGAGAACAGGGCGAATACAGCACGAATGGACAAGCCTGGAATTGCGGCAGCATAGAATACGGCGGCTGCTTGTACTTTTACGTGAACTGCATCAACGTCACCGGAGGTTATGATACGCGTCTTGCATCCTATTCCATGGTTCCGGGAGGATACGGATTATACAGGCTCGATCTGTCCCGTGAAAACGGTGATCTTAAAATAGACGCAGACAGCCTATGCACATTCTTATCCTTGGATGAGGATCAAGTCATCGTAGGCCTTGCAGGCTCAGATAAAGGAGAGGTGATAAACGTCTTTGTGATGGAGACTGAAAGCAAAGGATATGCAGTTTACTCAGTCGATGCAAAGAGCGGGGAGATCCTCAGCGCTGAAAAGATAAGCACGCAAGGCGACCCGAGATTTAAATATATACGGGATGGTGAAGGCTGCGCTCTTCTTGCTTCAGGTGACGCTTTTATCCACAAGACAGAACGAAAGATCTATTGCCTTGTTGAGGACGAGGAAGGAATACTGAGGAGAGCCCTTACGGATGATATAGATAAGTTAACGGACAATGATATGGTAAAGTCTCTGTTTTTAAATATAAATCAATATAGAGGTCCATTCAAAACAATGCCCTGCGCATACAAG
>CAZTHD010000317.1:0-2299 GCA_964613315.1 uncultured Oscillospiraceae bacterium
TGGTCACCAGGGATATGGCCATAGAAAGCCATAAAAAGCAGAGCTATTTCACGGTCAAAGCGGATCTTGATTTAGACGGAAAAACAGTAAGCGCTGTCTATGAAGCGGCAAAGGACGACTCTCATTTAGACGACGGAAGGCTCACTGACGAAAACTACGTAAAAGCGCTGGTCGAAGGGCTCAAAGGAAAAAGCTTCGACGAGATAAGGATAGAAAAAAAGCAGATAACGGAGCAGCCTCCCCTTCCCTTCAACCTTGTAAAACTCCAGACCTATTGTTCTTCCAAATTCGGATACGATCCTTCGAAGACCCTGGAGATAACACAAAGCCTAAGGGACAGGCACAACGCCATAACCTACAACCGCTCTGACTGCCAGTACCTGTCGGAAGAGCAGTACAGGGAATCCCCTGCAACCATAAGACAGGTCATGGAGAATCTAAAAGGCGACCCGGCAGCGGACGTCTTTGCGAAGATGCCCATAGATACCAAGCTCCACAGCAAAGCCTTCGACGATAAAAACATCACAGCACATACGGCTATAATACCCCAGAACAGGAAATTTGATATATCTTCCCTCACGGAGGAAGAGAGGAACGTTTACCTTGCCATAGTCAAATACTTTATGGCCCAGTTCCTGCCTCCAGCAGAGAAGGAAAGAACGAGTCTGGAGACAGCCTTTGAAGGCGGCACGCTCAAAGCAAATTCCACCAAGATTATGTCTCCCGGATACCTTCAGCTAATAAAACCCGAAAAGGATAAGGACGACGAGGAAGAAGAGACAGAAAACGAACTGAGCGATATAAAGGCAGGCGTTTACAAAGGCAAATGCAAAGACGCCCATGCCGAAGCCAAAGAGACAAAGGCGCCGTCAAGATATACGAAAGCATCTCTCAACGAGGATATGACGAGGATAGCCAAGTACGTGACGGATCCAAAAGCCAAAGCCCTGCTCCTTGCAAAGGACAAGGATAAGAAAGGCGAAAACGGAAGCATAGGCACCTCCGCAACAAGGTCAGGCATAATCGATACCCTCGAGCAGAGGGGCTACATAGTGAGCAAGGGACAGACCATAATGTCGACTCAGCTTGGAAGAGAGCTTTACAGGATACTGCCGGAAGAACTCAAAAAGCCGGACATGACCGGATACTGGTGGGCTGTGCAGGAGGAGATACAAGAAGGTGAAGTCCCCTGGACAGACCTTACGGATTCGGTCCTTGATATGATAAAAAATGTCATAAAAAAAGACTATCCCAAAGTCGACGCATATCAGGTCCCCGAATCCATGAGAAGAGGCCCCATTGCCCTCGGGAGATGCCCCAGATGCGGTTCAGATGTCATCGAAGGTCACCATGGCTACGGATGCAGCGCGTACAAAAACGGATGCCGTTTCGTCATCTGGAAAGATGCAAAGTCAGGCATGATGAGCAAGATCTCAGTCACCGCAGACATGGTCCACAGCTGGCTTTCGGGAGAATGGGAAGACGAGTTCAAAAAAGACAGTCCCGGTGAAAAGAGCGGCAGGAAGCGCACTGTGAACACGATACTTCTCAAAAAGCTCTACTCTGAAAAGACGAAGAAAAGCTATACGGGGAAGGTCTACGTGGCAGACGACGGCAGTTCGAAATACGGTGCGGGATTCGGACTTGAAGAGATAGTTTCGGAAGCTCCGCAGGTCCTGGGCAAATGTCCCCGCTGCGGGAAAGACGTCATAGAAAACAAGAACGGCTACGGATGCACGGGATTTAAAGAAGGATGCAAGTTCATCATCTGGAAACAGCAGAAACAAAAAATGCTGGCATACGTGAGCTTTACAAAAACCGATGCAAAGAAATTCCTTGCAGGAAAAGCCGCAAAGAAAAGCAAGCTCATCGATAAAAAAGGAAAGAAATTCACAGCAGAACTGCTGATGATAGAAGAGCCTGAAAACCCCTACGGCCCTGTATTCAGAGTCGTGGAAGGCTCCATAGAAGTCAAGGAAGGAGATCCGGCGGATATACGTACCGAAACAGTCCCAAGGCCGGAGGAAGAGAAGAAGAAATAATGGCAAACGATCAAAAAACGATGCTCAGGGATCTGACCCAGGGCAGCATAATCAAAAACATTTTCATCTACGCATGGCCGCTTTTGATAGCGAATTCACTGCAGGCGCTCTACAACATAGTAGACATGCTGGTAGTCGGAAGAGTCGTAGGTCACGTAGGCCTCGCTGCAGTGTCGGTAGGAGCGGATATAATGTTCCTTACCGTTTCCCTCATGATAGGATTCACCAATGCCGGACAAGTCCTCATAGCCCAGGCT
>CAZTHD010000318.1:0-2298 GCA_964613315.1 uncultured Oscillospiraceae bacterium
TCTAAAAAATGTGGTTTAGCACCATGTTTTTATTCTAAAGTCCTAAAGTCAGGTTATATTTTACCATGAAAAAAGCGGCTTGGCACTAATATATGCGCAAAGCTGCCCTTTTTTCCTTATACTTCTTTCAGCCTTTTTCTTGCTTGTCGTCCTTATTCAACTCGAGTATTTCCTTTACCCCTTCCCTTTTTGCATAATACCTGAGCACCAAAACCGAAACTATAAAAGTGACGACGTAAAGTATGGCGGCAAGTATCATCCTTCCTTCTGCCAGGGAATCGCCCACAACGGTCGAAGTGAATATGCCGGGGAATCTGAAAAGGGTCGAAAGGATTATGAATCTGCGCGCATCAACGGGAATCATGGCGCCAACGTATACGAGGAAATCCTTTGGTGTGCCCGGTATGACGAAGAGCAGGAGAAGAAGCCTTTCGGCCTTGCCGCTTTTTAAAAACTTGCTGTTTTCTATCTTCTCTATCTTCTCTTTACCTATGAGATCGTAGACCGATTCCTTCCCCACCTTTCTCACAAGATAGAATATTATAGCGCAGGAGATGAAGACTCCGAGATATATGAGCAGAAGGCCGGGAACAGCCCCGTAGCACATTCCCGTGAGGAGCTCCACCGGTTCTCCGGGAAAGAAGAAAAGAAAAACCTGGGAGACATTGAGGCCCAGCAGGGCCAGCCATCCCCAGGCTCCCATATCCATTATTATCTCCCTGAACTCGAGCCTGCCACTTTCTGTGAGTATCATCTTGAAAACACCAAAGAGCAGGTATGAAACTGCTATGACTGCAGCTAAAGACAAGATCCATATGATAAGCTTTTTCGCACTCAGCTTTTTCATGATCCTACTTGATGCGCCTTATGCCAAGGTCCGTTCCGAGCATGTTCATATTGTAGACGAAGAGCACCTCCTCTATGCCGTGTTCATTGACGTAGTCCGAGATGGGATCGCCGTAGTATCTTGGGTCTATGACCGTGATGCTGTGATAGTCGCCCAGCATGAGCGGTATCATGCAGTTGGCGTAGCTGTCCTTTATGATCAGGATGTCGGGGAAATGGGCTGTGCCGTACTCTTTGAGACCCGGCCCCTGAGGCGTTATATATACCGTGCGGTCTACATTGATAGCATTGGTTATGGTCAGGAATGGGTGGTTGCCCGAAAGGAAATACGCATACTGATCGGCTGTCTCCAGCTTGCTTTCGTCGAAGAGAGGAATATCCTTTCCGTCATCCGTTTTTATCGTTATTTTTTCGAGGACCGTATCGGGCAGGCGGCGGGAAGTGATGCTGTCGAAGCCGAGGCCGCACTCTCCGACCTTGTTGAAGAGCGTTCCCCTGAAGCTGTCCGAAACGGTGGCGAAATCATAATAGTAGATCAGATCATCCGTATTGGAAATGAGGCCGGGCGTCGGCATCTGCGACGCCATCATGCGCATACGTTCTCTGTAGATATGAAGGGGCTCCATATGATCTTCCATGGAACTGATCAGTTCGTAATACTCTTCATAGCCTGCAAGGGCTCCCGCGTTGGTCCAGTGGTGGTCCAGACGGTAGAAGACCTGCCCCTGCCTGTTCCTTTCGGAAAGAACCTCAGTTAAATCTATGGTATAGCAGTTGAGATCCGCATACAGCTCCCCAAGCTCCGCAAGCTGGGCATCGGCATCGCCATCTGTTCCAGCCGGAAGTCTGTCCCTGTTTATGACCACAGAGGTGGGCACAGCCATAAATGTGACCTTTGCATCTACCTTGTCTGCAAAATTGTTCACGACCGTCGCAATCTTCTTCATATTGCCGGAGGGCTCATACTTTTCTATGAGATAATCGTCATCTGCGAAATACACGCCGTTGATGAGAGTCTTTCCCCTTAAAAGTCCAACTCTCGTGTTCACTCCTATCCAGAAGTCCCTGAAAGGGAAGTGATCGCTGACGTAGTCCTTTATATCCTCCATGAAGCTGCCGTCAGTAACAGTGCCTACGCTTAGCTTTGGAAGCGGAGCCAGATAGCGGTTCTCTCTTTCGGAAAAGTCCTTTGAAGGCAGCAAAAAGAAGGCTGCCAACAAAGCCAGCATGACCAAGGGTATCAAAATTGCGTTTATCTTCTTATGCATGATCAATTCCTTTAAGAGTGTCATCGGACCGCGTTTTTTGCGGCCGTCTATTCCCTTAGAGCATCATCAGACCGCGTTTTTTAGGCCACGGCTCGCGCCTATGCTGCGGCTTAACGCAGCGGTACTAAGCTCTGTCTGCGCCTTACGGCTTGCCAATCGCTAAGTGCCGGCTACCGCAGACGGC
>CAZTHD010000319.1:0-2294 GCA_964613315.1 uncultured Oscillospiraceae bacterium
GCGACTATACGAGATTTGGTGTAAATCGTCCTGAAGATCTTACAGAAGAAGATTACAAACGGTATCAAAAATATCAAAATGCCTTATCCTTACTAAAAAGGAAAGCATAATGTTTTCACAAGGATTGATATATCGACCCCATATGGAATTATCGCTTAAATCGGCGATTTTTAGACCTCTAAAATGGCTGTGACCCTTGAAGTTTCAATACTTCAAGGGTTTTAGTTTTTAACTGCGAAATAAGACACCGGCGCATTTTTAGCGACTTTTTTAATTTTAGACTTTATATTTGTCGAAATCGATTGACAAATATGGGGGCATCCGACTAAAATAAGGTTAGATTTTATATAAGTCGGAGCGTATGATATGGGATACATCAAAAGAGCTATAACAGATATACTCAACAATAGAATAAAAACCAGTAAATCAGTTTTAGTGACAGGGGCTCGCCAGGTAGGGAAGTCGACACTTATAAAACATGAAATGCCCGCATACAATAGGACCACATTTGATGATAAGCTAACCAGACTTCAGGCAAAGGAAGAACCCAAACTTTTCCTTCTTAATAATCCTGCGCCGCTTTTTATAGATGAAGTTCAGAAAGAGCCGGCAATACTGGAAGATATAAAAATCATTCTGGATAATTCTGAGGAACGGGGCAATTATATCTTTTCAGGATCTCAAAAGCTGGAACTGATGAAAGAGGTGAGTGATTCGCTTGCAGGGAGAATTTCAATCATTGATTTGCCTTGCCTATCATTAAGAGAGATAAATGATATCAGCTTCAACAAACACTTTGTACCGACAGATGCTTATTTATCCGAAAGAGAAAAGGAGTTAAAAGATTATACTGATATATGGGAGACTATACACAAAGGTCTTTATCCGGAACTGTATGACATAGAAAAGGACTGGCAGGATTTTTACTCATCTTATGTGGCTACGTACATAGAGAGAGATATCAATGAGCTTATTACTGCAGATAGTATTACATTTGTTAAATTCCTTACTGCAGTCGCAGCCAGAACAGGCGAAATCCTCAACTATGCCAATATTGCCGGCGCCGTCGGCATAAGTGAACCTACCATTAAAAGCTGGATCTCCATTTTAGAGCGTACAGGAATAGTGTTTCTGCTGCAGCCCTATAGCAACAATGCTCTTTCAAGGGCAATAAAGTCTCCCAAAATCTATTTTCGAGACACGGGACTGGCATGCTATCTTTCCAGATGGACCACCGCCGATGCCCTGAAAAACTCTGCTGTTGCCGGGAATATGTTCGAGACTTTTGTTGTATCAGAAATACTAAAGTCGTATGCCAACGAAGGCCTTGACTATCACTTTAACATTTATTACTACCGTGGAAAAGATAAATCCACAGTATCAGACAATGAAATAGATCTGATAATAGAGGAAGACGGTATAGTTTATCCTGTTGAAATTAAAATGACAGGAAATCCAAAGGCATCGATGGCTTCAACAAACACGGTTCTGGACAAAGTTGCGGAAAAGACAAGAGGAATGGGTGTTATCCTTTGTATGATCGATAAGAAAACATATCTGCGAGACAATCTTGTTGCTCTTCCAATTTCATATATATAACAACAAGTAGTTTCCGGTTTTCTAAAGGATTGATATATCGACCGCATGTGAAAAAATCGCTCAAATCGGCGATTTTTTGTAGTTGCTGTATGCGAAGAATAGACTATCATTATTCCGCCGCTAATAATTTCAATGGTTAGCGGCGGTTTTTTATCTAATATTCATTATTGTATATAAATAATGAAAAGATGTCGACAATTCCAGTTTGCAGAGGTGAAAAAATGCTGCACTTAGAAAAACTAGATCATAAAAACATTTGGGATATCGTAAATCTGAAAGTGTTCAAATCGCAGAAGGACTTTGTTGCTCCGAACTGGGCAAGCATCGTACAGGCATACAGTATCTGGGACACGGACACTGTCGCGTTTCCATTCGGAATATATAACGATGAAAAGCCTGTGGGCTTTCTGATGATCGGATTCAACGAAAGTGATGCGGATCGAGATCCCGGTGAGGGTTACGAGCCGCCGAAGGTCTATGACAACAATTACACCATCTGGCGTTTCATGATAGATAAAAAGTATCAGAAAAAAGGCTATGGAAGAGAAGCCATGAATCTTGCCATTGACTTCATAAAAACCTGGCCCTGCGGAAAGGCGAAGTATTGTGCAATCTCCTATGAGCCCGAAAACGAAGTCGCAAGAAAGCTCTACCGATCAATGGGATTTGAAGAAAACGGTGAAATGGACGGGGAT
>CAZTHD010000320.1:0-2265 GCA_964613315.1 uncultured Oscillospiraceae bacterium
CCAAGTTATATTGCAGTTCCAGCTCACTGCTGCGTCATTGTAAGGATAGGTGACAAGAAATACTTTACCGACGTGGGTTACGGCGGAAGAGTCCCTTATGAGGCTGTTGAATTTGACGGAGAGATACATGGAGGATACAGGGTAGGGACCGAAGGCTATTATACTTACGTGGAAGAGATAAAAGGAGACAGTGCAAAGCGTACCTTCCTCTTCAAAGATATCCCGGCTCTTCCTGTAGAGCTAATGCCTCTTAACTTCAACGTATCGCAAAACGCAGGGTCCAGATTCCGTACGACTCCTCTGTTGTCGCTTAGATATGAAGACGGAAGCATCACAGCGGCAGGGAAGACCCTAACCATAGTTCACGGTGATGAAAAAACTGAAAGAGAAATAAAGGATCTTGCAGATCTTAAAAATCTTGCGGGTGAGTGTTTTGGCCTTGACGTAAACAATGCACCTTTCAGAGACCTTGATTGACAAAGAGAATATAAACGATAAAACAGCGAAGGCTAGCATGCTTTCGCTGTTTTTTTGTTTCTTTACGGAATCGTCTACCTGGATCCATCAGTACCTTTCGACATCGATGGAAAGCATGTGAGACAGTATTTCAAGCTCCTCAGCGTGGTCTCCGTATATGACTACGTAGTGAGGCTCCCAGCCTTTTTCGACCGCAGTGTAGACAAATTCTTCAGCATTGCCTTCAGTCTTTACGACGAGGGAAGTCCCAAGGAACTGCTGAGGCATATCGAGGGCTTCTCCTACGGCTATTAAGCTGCGGAAATTGCCGTCTGATTCTCTTCCTATGCGGAAGATGGTGACCTTTTCACTCGCCTTGCATCCGAATTCAAGGGTGGGACCTATCTTTCTGTTGCAGTGTACTCCGCATACGGCTCCTGTATCTTGCCTTGCAAGGGAGCATGCAGCTGTGCCGCAATGCCAGAAGTATACGTTGTTTTCCTTCTCATCGAGAGATACCGGGTCTCCAAAGAAGACCGGGCTTCCGGAAAGCTGCATCCCTATATACATGGAAAGGGCGCCGTAAGCATCAGCTTCGCAGGCGCTGGCTATGCCGTCGTCGTTGAGCATGCCCAGGACTGCGCAGACCGGTGTTCCGTAGGAAGTGAAGAAATCGGGCCAGCATCTTGAAGCAAGTGCGCCGATGCCGTTTTGCTTCACGTATTCGTCGTAGGCTTTGTAAAGTTTTGCGAAATCGAGAAGATTCTTTTCGGGAGTTTCGTCGAGACCCTTGATCGCCTTGCGGGCCTTTTCAAGGTATTCTGTGCATTCATCGTCTTTAAACGATTTTGCCTTATCTATGAGCTCTCGTGCTTCTATGGACTCGACTCTTGTTCCGAACCAATAGAGCATATCTGAATCAAGAGCTCTTCCGAAACCGAATCCCTGGGGCGTATGGCCGATTTGAGCGATTTTAAGTTCTTCTAAGCCCTTCATAAGCTTGATAGCTTTTATCGTCGCAGATAGCTTGTTTTTGACCTTCTCCTCGTCTGCAGAGCCATATATATACTCAAAGCTTCTGCCGTATTGTCTCATTGCGTTTGCCGCTGAAAAGGCTCCGGTTAGGGAGTTGAGTCTAAGTCTTCCTCCGTCTATTACAGGCTCTCTGACAGTCCAAAGAAGCACTCTCGCGTGGTGGAATCTTCTTAAGACTTCTTCCATATATGCGCTGTTTGCGAAGGTTATATCCTGGAATATGACCAGGTCAGGGTGTTTGTCTTCAAGGAACTGTCCGAGAAGATCTATGCTCAAAAGCATCTCGTCAGGGCAGACGATGTCAGGGTCGATAGATTTAAGGAGCCTGACTGATTTCTCGAATTCTGCCTGGGCGCTTTCGAGGTGGAATGTGGGTACGCCTACGGGAAGGTAAATTGTCTTTACAAATTCTTTTGTCATCTATTTGTCTCCTTGTCTTACGACTTTGATGCTGGCGGAGAAGTCTTCCTTGCCTATGCCCATTTCCATAGCCTTGTCATAGACCCTGACTGCGTTCTCTTCACCGGGCATGGAGAATCCTACTTCTTTTGCCATATTGAGGCAGATGTGCACGTCCTTGTGTTCGTTTTCTATTGAGAATGCTGTGGTATAGTCCTCTCTGGAAATCGAATCTTTTTTGGAATCGAGATACCAGTTGCCTGCACCACCATAGGATATGGCCTTTGCGAAGGTGAGTATGTCTATACCGTATTTAGATGCAAGGGTTGAAGTTTCATTCACACCGTTTTGTATCTGGGAAACGAGGGCGTTGTG
>CAZTHD010000321.1:0-2260 GCA_964613315.1 uncultured Oscillospiraceae bacterium
GAATTCGGAAGCGGCGGCCGCACAGTTGGTAAAAGGGTAGCTGAAAAACTGGGTATCCCCTGCTACGATGCAGAACTCGTAAACAAGATAGCAGAGGAGAGCGTCTATGCAAAAGAATACGTTGAGGAGCAGGGAGAGTATACCTCCGGCGGATGGCTGTCCACCATTCTCTCTGACAGAAGCAACGGACTTACGAATCAGGACAGGCTTTGGAGCATACAGAGCAGAGTCATAACAGAGCTTGCCGAGCAGGGCCCCTGCGTCATCGTGGGACGCTGTGCAGACTACGTATTAAGAGAAAAAGCAGACTGCCTGACAGTCTTCATCCATGCAAGCCTAGAAAAAAGAGCTGAGCGTATAGTAAAGGAATACGGCGAAACAGACGAATCACCTGAAGACCGCGTAAAAGATAAGGATAAGAGAAGAGAGTCCTACTATCGTTTCTATACCGATATGAAATTCGGCGATGCAAGGCACTACGATCTCTGCCTCGACAGCGGCGAGCTTGGCCTTGACAAGTGCGTGGATATAATCGCACAGCTGTATTGATCTAAAGAAAGTTACAGCGCCGGCAAATTGTCCGGCGCTGTTTTATATTCTAGGCTCTTTATGATTCTTTATTTCTAATATTTAGAAGTATAGTTCTTCGAGGCTTATGAGCTTTACGTTTCCCTTGCTTTCCTCTTCCTTAAGATCTCTTGTGAATCCAGCCTTTGAGAAGATGTAATAGATGCAGTTATCGTCTTCCGATGCAAAGGCCTCCGCTTTCTTTTTCATGGAAGCAAGCTCGGAAGCTCCGACCCTTTCGTCTCCATAGCTGCAGGAGCCAATGAGAAAGCTCCTGTTTTTCTTTGTCTTTGGCCCTATACCGAGTATATCTAGCTTCACGTCTTCCTTAGTATCGGGATCCGTTGTCCACCATTCGCCGATCTCACTGAGCTTAAAAGGAAGATCCTCCATATGATTTGAAAGCCAAGTTCTGCACATGATCGCAAATATCGGTTCTATGAAGCGGTTCACATAAGGTGCGACCTCATAGTCGTAGGCATACTCCATCCTGCCCGAATATATGGAACTTACGTTTCCGGGAACAAAAGTATACCAGAAGCGGAAAAGACTGTCCTTTATCCAGTACCTGCCGCTCCTTTTGGACTTCCAGATGACAGGATCTTTTTTCTCCACTATATCCATGTCCATGAGTACTTTTATATACTTGTTGCACTGGGAAGTCTCCATACCGGCAGCAGCAGCTATCTCTCCCTGCTTCTCGCAGCCCGATGCGATGGCTGCAAGGATAGTATTGTACTCGGCAGGTTCGCGGAGCTCTCTCCTCAGCAGGTTGCCGGGCTCCTCGTACAGATACGACGATCTTTCAAAGAGATTCGATATGAGCGAGCTTTTCACCCTTCTTCTTGCGCTGAGCTTTTCTATATAGTAAGGGATGCCTCCTGTTATGGCGTAGATGAAGGCGTTGTCCTCAGCTGAAAGATCCGTATGGAATTCTGCGCACTGCCTGTAATTGAGAGGCTCCAGCTTGACGCTTCCCGTAACGCTTTTAGCAAGAGGACTCTTGCCGCCCAGGACCTTGTTCTTTATGAAGCTTACGGATGAGTCACAAAGGATCAGTACCAGCCTCGAGTCAGCCCAGTCTTTTGCAAGGTAGCTTTTGAGCCTTGTCTGCATGGCTTTATCTACGTCGCATAAATATTCAATGTTCCGTATTATGAAGACAGTCTTGTTCTTTTTTGCAAGAGCGCTCACAGCATCGAAAGCTTCGTCGAAAGAAGTATGATATACTATCTCTTCCGCTCTTTGGCCTCCGTATTCGGCTATCGCCTTTGAAAGCAGCTTAAGATTGTCCTCTGCGTTCGCCTTGATCGCAGTGAAATATATCGTCCTTTTTCCTGTGGCGAATTCGTTGATAAGGCTTGTTTTTCCAACCCTTCTGCGGCCGTAGACGACTATGCATTCGGTCTTGCCGCTGCGATAATACCTGTTAAGAAGCTGAAGTTCGTTTTCGGTGAATGTAGACATGGCTAACTCCTCGAAAATACACAAGTGGGAAATTTAGGGAATCACAACTCCCCTATATTATATATCACTTTCTTTCCCTTGGTCAAGATTTTATCCGGCGAATATATATGTATATTTATACATGCCTAAAAAACTGACTCGTCTGTCATAATAAAAAAACAAGCCGCCTTTTTTAGGCGGCTATCATTCATCTTTTAAGTCTGTACTTTCTGTTTTCATCTGTGTC
>CAZTHD010000322.1:0-2251 GCA_964613315.1 uncultured Oscillospiraceae bacterium
CATTCGCCAAAGCATACAAAGCCAGACCGCATCCGAAAGCAGTAGCGAAGTTCAAGGCACAGATGAAGAAGCTGACAAGCAGAAGTTGGGGAGTGACCAATGCCTATAAGGTACAGAAACTGAATCAGCTAATCCGAGGATGGGTTAACTACTTCAGAATCGGAAGCATGAAAAGCCTGTGCGAGCGATTAGACAGTAACATCAGATATCGTCTGCGGATGTGTATCTGGAAACACTGGAAAACCCCGAAGAACAGAGCGGCAAACCTGATTAAACTTGGAATCAGTCGAAAGTACGCATGGTCTACGGCTTACAGTGGAGCAAGGATTGCCTTTGTATGCCAACGAGGCGCCATGAATGTGGCTGTTACAAAAGAGAGACTAACCCGCTTTGGATTAGTCTCTATGGTTGACTACTACGCCGACAGGCGTGTCACGTGTTAAGTTGGTTGAACCGCCGTGTACCGAACGGTACGCACGGTGGTGTGAGAGGTCGGGGAAATATCAATTTCCCCTCCTACTCGATTACCCTTTGCCGGTCCCGGGTGAAGGAATACAGTGGGTTTTTCCTGCAAAAATACTGTTTTAGTTAGCCTGGATTATTGTATAATGGTAGTGAAGAAAGGGGGACCATTCCCCTACAGCAGATATCATCTTTAATTCGGAAAGGAGGAGCAATGGGACTGATCACAGAATACAAATGCCCTGGATGCGGAGCGCCGCTTTCCTTCGACGCTTCCAGCGGACAGGTCACCTGTGAGCACTGCGGCAACACCTACTCCGTGGCGGACATCATATCCGCGCAGAAACAGGAAAACACGACGGAGGAATTCGACTGGGGCAATTACAAAGCCGGTCTTTCCACGGAAGTCCTGGACAATACGGTCGTGTATCAATGCCAGTCCTGCGGAGCTATCCTCGAAACTGACGAGAGCACGGCTGCAACGAGCTGCCCTTACTGTGACAACAACATAGTGCTTACGGACAGAGTGTCAAAAGGACTAAAGCCCAACGCCGTAGTTCCCTTCGAGATCGACAAAAAAGAGCTCAAGGATATAGTGCACAACTTTTACAGGGGAAAGAAACTGCTCCCGAGGAACTATTTCAGCGACAGTTATATAGACAGGATACTGGGAGTGTACATCCCCTTCTGGCTCTATGACTGCACCGTAGAAGGAGAGGTCAATTTCAGGGGTGAAAGAGTAAACAGGACTGAGACGTCAAGAGAAAGCATCATCACCACCTACGATTACCTTCTTCAAAGGGATGCCGAAATGGGATTTACCAACGTGCCCGTAGACGCAAGCACCAAGATGGACGACGACATGATGGACTCCATAGAGCCCTACGACTTCTCCAAGATGGTGCCCTTTGACGGAGCTTATCTTGCGGGATTCGTGGCAGACAGGTTCGATTCGGATCCGGATCAGGAGCTTCCCAGGGTAAACAGCAGAGTCATGAACAGCGCCCTTTCCGGCATAGAGTCGACGGTGAGGGAATTCTCTTCGGTAAGAGAACACTCCAACAGCTTAAGGCTGAGGAACGCAAAGGTCAAATACGTGCTTCTTCCTGCATACATTATCAACTGCGAATACGGCGGGAAGAAATATCAATACGCCGTGAACGGCCAGACGGGAAAGATAGTCGGAGAACTTCCCTCCAGCAAAGCCCTTGCGAGAGGATATTTCCTGAAGGCCTTCGCCATAGCCCTTGCAGCGTTCATCGCGCTGTTCCAGTTCATAGGATAGGAGGGCTGCAGATATGAAAAGAAAGATATTCAATATACTGCTCGTCCTTCTCATAGCTTTTGCCTTTGCAAGCCCTGTGTTCGGTGCAAGCCTCAATAATCCGGGCCTTCCCAGAGTGGTGGACTACGGAGAGATGTTCTCGGACTCTGAGGAAAAGCTTCTTACAGAAGAGCTTCACAAGCTTATAGACAAGTACGATCAGGACTTCCTGATCATGACGGCGAAGGACCACAGCACCGCAGCAAATGACGAAGAGTTCATCGAAGCCGTCTGGGATTACAACGGTTTCGGAACCGGCGACGATCACAGCGGATGGGTCATATTCGTCTGCATGGACTGCAGGAGCTGGATGCACGATGCCTGCGGAAGAGCGGTGGATTACCTGACCTACGATACGGTCAATATAATAGACGACTTCATGGAAGGGTCCATGCAGTCCGGAGATTACTACGGAGCCATGATGGCCGCCATCTCGGAGCTTGACAGCCTCTTCAGCATGGGAGC
>CAZTHD010000323.1:0-2247 GCA_964613315.1 uncultured Oscillospiraceae bacterium
ATCTGAGAAGAGAAAGCGCTGAGGAGATAGTAGCCCTTGATCTTCCCGGATATGCCATAGGAGGCATCTCCGTAGGCGAGCCGAAAGAAAAGTACGTTGGAGTCCTTGAATACGCCGTAGACCTTCTTCCTGAAGATAAACCAAGATACGTGATGGGCATAGGAACTCCTGATTATATCCTCGAAGCCGTCGAACACGGAGTCGATATGTTCGACTGCGTCGAACCCACAAGGCTTGCGAGGCTCGGCATGGCTATGACAAGCCACGGAAGGATAGGGCTTGATAAGGGCAGATTTAAAGAAGATTTCGGCCCCGTCGATCCTGAATGCGACTGCTATACCTGCAGGAACTATACGAGAGCTTACGTACACCATCTGGTAAAGGAAAACGAGATACTGGGTTCCATGCTCCTGTCAGAGCACAATCTCTATTTCCTTGTAAGACTGGCAGAAGAGATACGAAGAGCAATAGATGAAGACAGATTCCTCGAGTTCAAGAAGGAGTTTTTAGAGAAGTATGGAGAATCTTAGCATATGCAAAAGCTCTGAACTTTGCGGTGGTTGCTGCTATCAGGGCGTTTCGTATGAAGAACAACTTAAGATAAAAGAATACAGCGTCAGGGAATATCTCGTATCGAACGGGATAGACCCTGACGTTCTGATTGGTATAAAGGAATGTCCGATAAGGTACAGATACAGAAACAAGATGGAGTATACCTTTGGAGACCAGGTCAAAGGAGGTGAGATGCATCTCGGGCTCCATGAAGCAGGAAGATTCATGAACATTGTCGAAGTATCTTCATGCCAGCTTGTTCATGAAGATTACAATACCATCGTAAAAGAGACTCTTAAATTTGTACTGGACCACGGATACAGCCATTACAACAAGAAAAAACATGCAGGTCTTTGCAGGAGCCTTGTCATAAGAAGAGGAGTAAGGACTAAGGAACTCGTGATCAATATCGTTACAACTTCCGAAGGAAGCTTCGACGAGGAAGGCTTTGTAAAGATGATCCTTGGTTTAGATCTTGAAAACAGGATAGCAGGGATACTTCATACGGTGAATGACGCTCTTGCAGACGTCATCAAGTGCGATGAATTGAGGATACTCTACGGCAGAGAGTATTACGAAGAAGAGATAATGGGTCTGAAATTCAGGATAGGACCTTTCAGCTTCTTCCAGACAAACGTCGAAGCAGCAGAAAGGCTTTACCTTGATGCTATCTCATTGATAGATGACCTGGAAGGTAAGACCGTCTACGACCTTTTCTGCGGCACCGGCACGATAACCCAGGCAATGGCAAGAAAAGCAAAAAAAGCCATAGGCGTAGAGATAGTAGAAGAGGCCGTAGAGACCGCAAGGGAGAGCGCAAAACTCAATGGTCTTGACAATTGCGAGTTCATTGCGGAAGACGTTCTTACTGCAATTTCAAAGATAGAAGATAAGCCGGACGTCATTGTTGTCGATCCTCCGAGAAGCGGCATAGTCCCCAAAGCTTTGAAGAAGATTCTCGATTACGGTGTCGATCAGATAGTATACGTTTCATGTAATCCAAAAACCATGGCGATCAACCTCAAGATGGCTTTGGAAAACGGATATGAGATCAAAAGCATACAGGCTTATGATAATTTCCCAATGACTAAGCATATAGAATCAGTCGCTTTGATAACAACGAAATAAGGTTAATACATATGGATATCATCGCAATCAACAAAGGCCAAATGTAGATCAGCTCTTCGAGATAAATATCGAATAATATGCCTTAGAGTCATCAGTTGTATAATTTAACAGCGAGGTATAAAAATGTTTTCGACAGGACATTTATTGTTTATAGGGATCAGTTTTCTGATCATAATCGCAGGGGTTTGGTACTGCAATAAGAAAAGACCTCCCTTAAGGGACGTTTTTAAAGTTTGTTTTGCCATAGGCCTTATATCTGAACTCATCAAAGTGTTCGATATGATAAAGATAGTTCCTGTAGTTCAGCCTGTAGTTGAAAACGGGATACTCATATACAAAGAAACAGGACAGTTCGCACCATATCTTGAAGCGGAGCACCTGCCTTTCGAACTTTGTTCATATCAGATCTTCTTCATGCTCTTTGCATTGATCATAAGGAATGAAAAGTTCCTGAAAAGGCTCTATGCTTTGATGTATACGACTTGCATCATAGGTGCTTTCATAGCCTTGGTGCTAGCATCTGTTGCCAACGATTATTCGACTGTTTCAGAGTTCTTGGGTTCATAC
>CAZTHD010000324.1:0-2235 GCA_964613315.1 uncultured Oscillospiraceae bacterium
CGTGAAGGAGATAAATTCTCTGTATGACCATATTCATTTCAGGCGGATGTAAAAACGGCAAATCTTCCATAGCGGAAAGGTGCTGCGTGAACCTCGCAAAAGGGGGTCCCCTCTACTATCTTGCGACCATGCAGGCTTTCGATGATGAAGACAGAGACAGGATAAAAAGGCATCAGGAAAGCAGAGCGGATAAAAACTTCGAAACTATTGAGCAGCCTCTTCATATTTTAGATTGCCTTGAAAGATCCGACGCTAAAAACGGAACGTATATACTCGACAGCGTAACAGCGCTTATGATCAATGAGCTCTATTCAAATACCGAAGCTATGGGTGAAGAGACCTATGATATGACATCGGACCCCACTGCAGCAGAAAGAGTTTCAAAAGAACTCGTACAACTTTGCAGGAGAGTAAAAAACATTGTTTTCGTAAGCGATTTCATCTATTCCGGTATAGACAGCTACAGCGAATACACCGAAGACTATCTTAAGGCTCTTTCGACTGTAGATAAAGCGCTGGCAAAAGAATGCGACGCCGTTGCCGAAGTTTGTATCGGGAATATAAACATGTTTAAAGGAGAACTGCCTCTATGACCGCATTTCTTATGTGCTGGCAGATGTTTTTATGGATACCCTGCCCCAGCACAAAATGGGATGATAAAAAACAAAAAGAGATGCTTCTCTGGCTGCCGGTAGTCGGACTCATTGTCGGAGGGCTTTGGTATCTCTTTTACCTCCTTTTCGATATGTATGGAAAAGGAATAGGACCTGTTGCCGCCGCTGTGCTGACCGTATTTCCCTGGCTTGTAACGGGTTTTATGCATCTTGATGGATATATGGACTGCGCAGACGCGGCCCTGTATTTCGGCTCTAAAGAAAGAAAGATCGAAATACTCAAAGACTCTCACGTGGGAAGCTTTGCTGTTATAGCAGCCGTGATGCTCGGAATACTTCAGTATGCTGCGCTTTTTCAGATAGGTGTGAACGCTCCCGGTTTCAGGGATATGCTGGTTTTGATCTTCGTCCCGGCCCTTACCAGATGCTGTTCCATTGAGAACCTGTTCTGGCTCAAATCCCTTTCTACCAGCGAATATGCAAATATGGAGATGAAAGAAAAAAGACGCTACAGGATCATACCTGTGCTCGAAGGCCTTGTATTTCTTGCAGCCATCTTCTTACTTTGCAGGCCCACGATGCTCTTTGCAGTACTCATAGGCATTACCGTAGAAGAGTTTATAATCATATATCTGAGAAAAAACCTCGGAGGTTTTTCGGGCGACGTTTCAGGCGCCGCCATCACGGCAGGAGAACTGGCCTGCCTAATAGCAATGGCTTTTTGCTGAAAAGAGGTACGTAAATGACATTGATAATAGGCGGAGCATATCAGGGGAAGCTTGATCATGCTAAAGAAAAATACGGGATCAGTGAAGCGGATGTTTTCGAATGTTCAGAAGACAAAGACCTGGATCTGTCCAAACGCTGCATCTACCACTATGAAAAATATCTAATGTATTGCTACAGGAACGGTCTGTCCCCTGTCCTTGACCTTGGAAAGGACAAAATAGTCATAGCTGACGATATATTCTGCGGAGTCGTTCCCATCAATGCAGAAATACGCAGATGGAGAGAATTCTGCGGAAGAAGTCTTTCTGCTCTTACCAAAAAGGCCGATCACGTTACAAGAGTCTTCTGCGGACTCCCCCAGGAATTGAAATGAAAGTATATCTGATAAGACACGGCAAAACCATAGCCAATGAGCAATGGCTCTACTGCGGACAGACAGACGTTCCCCTTACGGAGTCAGGCATAGAGGAACTAAAAGAGAAAAAGGAACGTGGAGGATATCCTGATATCGAAGGATTCAAGGTATATACTTCAGGACTCAAACGCACGGAACAGACCCTGGAAATTCTATTCGGAGAAGTGGAACATACAGCCCTTCCCGAGATGATGGAGATCAACTTCGGTGATTTTGAAATGCGTTCCTACGAGATGATGAAAGAAGATCCCGAATACATCGCATGGTGTGAGGGAGATAACGAGGCAAACATACCACCCGGAGAAGGTGCTGAAAGCGGCTATATGATGCAGGACAGAGTCTTCGAGTGCTTTGACAGGCTTCTTGAAAAAGGAGAAGATTTCCTTCTCGTATCCCATGGAGGCCCTATTACCACTCTATTTATGAGATACGTGACAGACACCGGAAAGAACTGGTATGAACTCCATCCAGGCAATG